>CAYUMA010000331.1:0-13049 GCA_964445675.1 uncultured Pseudomonadales bacterium
TGCGAGGGACTCCCCTCCCACAAATGACCGCTCCCACAAGAATCACTCAGAACCAATAGTCCGCAACACATTTTCCATCGCGCGGCAGGTCGGCAGAGCTCACGAGACCATCGAAATGATCGACGGGAATCCGTGCGATGGGCTCGGGCTCGGTCAGCCGCAGATTGACTGCGATGCGACGCCGCCCTGCCGCGTCGGCCATATGCGCTCGCCAATACGCGACGCAGCCACACGCGCGACAGAAATGAAACTCGATCCAATTCTTGCCGCGCATGTACATCTGCGTCGGACCCGAGACGTGGATGCCTTCACCTTCGAAGTCATACGCCCACAGCGTGCCGTAGCGGCGACAGAGCGTGCAGTTGCACGCGGTCGCGCCCTCGGGCACCCCCTCGAACCGCCATTGAACCGCACCGCAGTGGCAGGCACCTTCGATCATTTCAATCACCTCGAACAGTCATGTTTCTCAATTCTCGATCACCGGCTTGCGCGTCGTCGATCCGTCGCGCGCGACTCCACCGTCGAGAGGCAGTCCTCGATTCGATCAAGCAAATCAGCTTGCTCGGAGTCGGTCGAGACACGCAGCCGCACAAACCCGTCGGCCAGCCGAACATCGGCAAAGATGCCGCCGGGGTCATCGTGAAAATGCACGAACTCCCGCGAGTTGAGAAAGAAGTATCCCGGGCGCCTCTCGCGCAGCACCGGGTGGCGACGCAGCTGTTCGAGCAGTGCTGCGATGCGATCGAGGGTGGCGGTACCGGCACGCTTCATCGTTGAATCACGCCCAGCGCCACGACGGCGGCAACGTGCGACGCAGCGCGTACATGTGTCGAATGATCTGGCCTTCGTGCATGACCTCGTGTTCCGACAACAGTGCAAGCAGATCATTGCGCGACGGCGTCCAGTCGGTGACGTGTTCGACGACGTCGAGCACTGCTTGCGCAGAGCCCGCGAGCGCGGCCGCGAAATCCGCACGCTCGTAGGAACTCATCGAGCACGAAAACCCGCGCCACTCACCGGCCTCGATCGCTTTCGTATAACTCTCTCGAGCGCCGACGATGCACCAGAGATGCTCCTTGATCGTTTTACTCTTCGGAACGTCGAGAGTTGCGCCAAGATCCGTTGCATCGATATCGGCAACCAGCTCCGAGTAGCAGCGCATTCGCTGGTCGAGATTTCGAATGATCGCGTCTCTCATGATGAACTCCGCAGCATCACGCTGTTGCAGCACGTTCGTCGCATCTAGCGCCACAGGCCAAGAATCAAACCGTATATGCCGAACTGAAGCGTGTGATAGCCACCGTCGATGAGCAACAGCGTGCCGCTGCGATTCGCGAACTGGTAGTTGATACCAAAACTTGCGGCGACAACGCCGGCGCCCACCGCGAGCCCCTGCGCGACAGCTTGAACGGGATCCGCCGCCGCAGGTATCAGCCATGCGTAGACGAGTGCTGCGAGCAACGCGAACAGCAGACTCGCGCCAAAAATTTTGGCCGGATGGCCGTCGCCCGGCTTTCGAGGGTCACCCGCCTCGCGCTGCCAGACTTTGCCGAAAAGGATCGGTGAATACCAAAGACCGCCGAGCAAAAAGCTGGACACAGCAGCGACAATCACGGCAAGGAAATTGATCTGCGACACGGGAGCCTCCGTGCAATCCTGCACATTGCGACGAGCGAGACTTTACTTGCGCGTGTACTTCCCGTCGAACGCGACGCTCCACTGACCCTTCGCATCGGTGGACTCCCAAAGCTGACGAACGCTGCCATCCGCGTTCGTTGACCACGTGATCCGATGCTTTGTCGGCGCGGCATCGGCGTTGGCGCTTTGCCCTTCGAGCACCATTGCTCCGTCGCGCGGGCCACCTTCGAGCAGCAGCAGTGTTCCGCTCGTGTCGACCCAGGTCTGATGCCATACGTTCCGGCTGGAGTCGTAGATGTTCAGACTTTCTTCGCTATAACCGCGGCCGGTCGTATAACGCTCATGGAGCACACAGCCGCCGAACTCGCGCTCGATCCGATTGATTCCTGCGAGTTTTCCGTCCGGCGTGCGCACTTCCCACTCGCCGAGCCAGAAGTCGAACGCTCGATTGGTCGGTTCGTCGCACGGTGCGGCCGAGGCCGCAAACGCAATACCGGCGCTGAACAGGAGTGCGACCGTTTGCCGAAGGATGTTCCGCATGGTTACCACCGGTTCAATTTCGAACTGAGATGCAGTAGTGAACGCTAGCCGACGCGCCTGAGTTCGATGAGGTGTTTGCTCGGGTCGAGCAGATAAATTCCTGGAATGTCGCCGGTTGCGCCCGGCTGTGGCGTCGGCCCTTTGGCATTGCGGGTCTCGTCGAACCGATCGCCATAGTCGAGTTTTTTCGCGCGGATTTTCGCGAACACCGCGTCGAATCGGCTCGCCGCAAGATTGAACGCGAGGTGGATTCCACCGCGGGTTCCGAACGGGCTGAGCAGAATCAGAAAACTCGGAGAGACGCGGACGCCCTTGAACGGACCTTGGTCGTCGTCTTCAGCGAATCCGAGCACACCACAATAAAACGCCAGTGAATCCGCGAGGGATTCGTTGACGGGAAGGATCATGTGATCGATGCACGCATCCACGGCTCCGTCTCCTTGGAAGACCAATACTCATTCCACACGCGGGAATAGAACATGAACGACGCCGCCCGCCACAACAAACACGAGGGCAACTATGTCCAGACGAATGACCGTGATCAAGGCTGCGTTGTAGCCGCCAACGGCGTATGCCAGCAGCAGGAACGCCCCCGCGCTGACGAACGCGGCCACGAGTGCAAGGCGGTGCAACTGCGGATGAAAAGCCGCGTAAGCCAGGAAGCCGGCCAGAATCCCAAAGAGCACGGCCCGATGGCGCATGAGGATCTCGAGCGTCGGATCATTGATCGAGATTGCGTAGGCGGACGACAGCCGGGCTGCGCCGATGACACCGAGGAGCGGGACCGCATGGATTGCGGCGGCGACCAACAGAGCGACGGGAACGACGTACCGCATGGATTTGCCTCGCAAACGCTTTGATGCGCGTTGTAGCAGATGCCGTGGCCGAGAACGATGACCTCAGAGGTACGTCAGCTCATGCGCCATGTTGTTAGGCGACCACTGCACTTGCCACTGCGACATATCCCTACCTCCCTCGACTACGAGCCCCAGCTACGGCGGCGAAGGTGGTCCCTTCGGAAACGGCACCTCAGGGGTGCTGTTGGTGTTCTGAAAGCTCGCGATCTGCCAGCGATCCTCTACCTTTCGAAGGATTTGGAGCTGAATGCCCTGGCGCGGCGGCATCGGCGCGCCGGGCGGCGCCTTCGCGCCATCCATCGTCCAGAGCACGTGCACGACAGCGGTTGATGGATCGAGAAACCGAACGCGGATGTCGTCGATCGTCAGCGTGCTATCACGGAATACCCATACGAAAGCGTCGGATAGTTTGGCTTTGATCTCCGATCGACCGCGCCACCACCAGCCGAGAACGTTGACGACGTCTGCATCCTCGGCAAAAAGATCCGCGTATTCACCGGCGTCATGCCTGTTCCAGGCGCGCGCTTGCAGCGTTTGTATCTCGCGAATCGCAGCCTCGTCGTCTCGCGGCTCCGCCCCGACGGTTGACGTTGCAGTGCAGAACAAAAGCACTGCCGTGACACGCCGCAATTGTAGCCTCATGAGTCCTCCCCGCTTCGAGATGCCAACATTCTGGTAAAGGCGCAACGCCACCACATCACTGGCTCGCTCGTTCCAACCAACCGGCGATCTCCCGCTTTCCCCGGGGCGAGAGTGTATACACGCCAATCGTCGCTCGATCGAACCACCCGTATGCGTCCCGATACAGGATATCTCTCGCCTTTGGATCTTGTAGTGTCGCCGCGATGCTCGACGCCTTGGTCGGCCCTTGCTCGTCGAGGAACCGCGCAATGTTCAGTGCGCGCTGGCGGTACACCGTCATGATCCCCCGCCTCTTTTCCACTCCACCGAGGTTCGGATCCCCCACCCGCTTTCTGAACTCTCCAAGCAGACGCTGCTGCCGGTGTTTCGATTTACGCGGTCGATACTCACCCGGATCGAGCAGTACCGTCGTACCCGACTCATCGTCCGGATCAATCACAACGAGTCCCAGGCCCAGCATTCTGAGCAGCTTGATCACATGCTTGCGCCGTCGCTGCAACGGTGGACATTGCACCGGGACGCCGATGTACACCTTCGGCGTGAGGAGCAGCTTTCCAACCGCCTGCAGGATCACATCGAGATTGAGCGTGAGCTTCAGTTCCACGACGACCGGAACTTCGTTGCCGCGCACCGCCAGTACATCGCAGTCGTTCACCTCGCCCTTGACCTCATAGTGCTGGGATTCCAGAAATCGCTTCAGCGGCAAGTAGAGATCGGATTCCTTCATGTTTTCAGGGTTTCCAATCCACCCGGTGCTGCTCGAGGTAAGCGTCGACGGCAGCACCGAGGGTGGGATAGAAATTCGCGGCACCGAAACGCTCGAATAGCCCGAAGCGCTTCAGCTTGTCCTTGACCGGATCCTTCATTTCGGCGAACCGCAGTTCGATGCCCGACGCGCGCAGGATCTGCTCGAGTTCGGCGAGCATGTCGGCCGACGTGACGTCGATGCTGGTGACCGGTTCGCAAGCCACAATGAGCTGCCGCACCGGCGTCGGCGAACCTGCAATGGCTGCCCGCACGCGCTGGTGAAACTGCTCGGCATTCGCGAAGAAGAGCGGTGCGTCCCAACGGAACAGCACCACTCCGGGTATGAGGCGCGCCTGCGGATAGCGTTTGATGTCGTGGTAGCCGCGGATGCCGTCGACCCGGCCCATCACGGCGTCGTAAGGCCGCCAGCCGTCCCACAGAAATTCGATCACCGAAATGACGACGGCCAGGCCTATCCCCGGGATAACACCCATCACCACGACGCCGACGAAACAAACGACGGATACCCAGAACTCCCAGCGCTGGATGCGGAAAATGCGGCGCAGATCGGCGAATTCGAACAAGCCGATAGCCGCTGCAATCACGACCGCTGCCAGCGCGCTGGTCGGCAGCTTCTCGAGCAGATCAGGCGCAAAGAGCAACAGCAAGGCGACGCACACGGCGCCGACCACGCCGGTCAGCTGAGTCTTCGCGCCCGCGGCTTCGGCGACCGGCGTGCGCGACGCACTGCTGCTGACCGGGAATCCCTGGAACAGTCCGGCGGCGAGATTGGCGGCGCCGAGACCCACCATCTCCTGGTTTGGATCGACGTGGGAACCGGTCCTGGCCGAGTACGTGCGCGACAAAACGCTCGTGTCGGCGAATGCCACCATCGCGACGGCGCAGCCCCCGACCACGACCTCTCTGAGGTCCGCAAGACCGATCCACGGCAGCGCGAACGACGGCAGACCCTGCGGCAGTGGACCGAGTACCTTCACCCCGGCCTCATCGAGGCCAAACACCGCGACTGCAGTCGTAGCGCCGACCACAGCGACCAGAATGCCGGGGATTCGTTCGAAGCGTTTCAGCAGCTGGATCGCAATCAGCGTGCCGGCGCCGACCGTGAACGCAGTCCAGTTAGCCTCACCGGCCAACACCACTTCCGCGATCTGAACGAGGTCGCGCGGCGCAAGGCCGCCTTCGATCGAAACGCCAAACACTTTGGGCAGCTGGCTGATCAGCACGGTGAGCGCGATGCCATTCATGTAACCGTAGCGGATCGGTTTTGACAGCAACTCGGTGACGAACCCAAGGCGTGCCACACCGATCAGGATGCACACCAGCCCCGACACGATCGCCAACAGGCTCGCGACCGCCACAGCGCGCATCGGATCGCCACCCGAGAGTGGCAGCGCGACCGCAAGAATGACCGGTGCGAGCGAGGAGTCCGGCCCCAGCACCAGAATGCGGCTGGGACCGAACAGCGCGTATGCGAGGAGCGGCGCGATCGTCGCGTACAGGCCATAGATCCCCGGGACGCCCGACGCGACTGCGTACGCGATTCCGACCGGCACCAGCATCGTCGTCAGCACCATGCCCGCCATCAGATCGTTTGGCAGCCAGGCGGCTTCGTACCTGCGCAGGACCTGCAATCCGGGCAACCAACGCGTCCAACCGTTCATACCTCGTCCTTTGAATGGAGCACGCTCACGGCAGCGCCGCACCCTGCTAACAGCCGCCCGATGCGTTCTCGATTCAGATTCTCAGCAAACCGCGGAAGCCCCTGACGGCGTAGTAGGACCGCGCACCGTTGTGCGCTTCGCATTTGTGTTTGTATCCCTTCACGACCGCCGACTCGCCTTTCATCGCAGGAAGTTGGCTCACGTCGGATGCTCCGCGAATTGCACGGCGTTTCCCCCGATGTGATCCCACGGCGCTCTCGAGTCCACGAAGATATGCATCGCGATTTCAACGCCAGGGTCACCATCAACACTGCCTAAGGTAACGCCGTGCACTGTTCCCTCGTGGACTCCACAGAGTGTGGTGCCGCAGGTGCGGCAAAAGGAAAGTCCCCAGCCAAGCGTAGACTGATACGCAGTCAGGTTCTCCTCTCCATCGACCCACGCGAAGGATCCTGGCGCAACTTCTGCGTACGCGGATCCAGCGCCGCTGAATGCCTTTCTGCAGCGTGAGCAATGACAGCTCCTGGCATTGCGAAGGGGCGCATTCACTTCATATCGAACTCGACCGCAAAAGCACCCGCCGGTAATTGTCACATTGCCTCCTATAGCTACCTAATCTCTCCTGGCGACACCTGCTTCGCAAAATCCGCCGACACCGGCTGCGATCGGCCATGACGCCCAACATCTGCGCTCAGCCGCAGCAGCTGGCGTCACATTTGCCTATGCAAATTTTATGACGGCTTCGCGGGATCCCCCGCTGCGCACTTGTTGGGTCTGAAACTGGACGTCACCCGCTGCCATCGCGATGGTTCTCGGCAGTGCATTGGCATCCTAGCCATCACCGGAATCCTCACCCTTCTGCGAACCGAACATCGGTCTTGCAGTCGGGCCAAGCTGCGCTCGTCGCTGATTGATTCTGTTACTCACACCTGCGCCTATGTGGCGTGATTTGCGCTCCCACCACTGCCCGCCACCAGGTGTTTCAACTATTCGAATCGCGGCAGATTCCATGGCACGGTAAGTCTCGTCACTCAAGAGACCGTTGTCGTGCATATAGACGGCTTGTTCGACGATGTAGAAATACGCTGAAGCCCAACTCTCGAAGTTCCACTTTGCCTCCGTAGAGGCATCCTCCCAGTTTTCATAGCAAGCACGGATATCAGACTGCAGCCCGGGGTTTGCAATCACCAGGGTCGCGTGTTCCGCGACTTGCTTGAGGATATCGCGCTGGCTATCAGCTCGCGCGAGTTCGTTGGCTTGCACTGCTTGCGCATTGTTGAGCCGGAGTTGTTTCAGCAGCAGGAGTACCGTAACCATCACTGTCAACGCAGCGATCGTGTCGGCTAAAGCTCCAAGTGCGTCCCAGTTCACGAGAAACAACCTTTAATGACTAACAGTTGAGTCGAGCGGCGCGAAGATGCTGCGCGAAGTTCGCGCATGGGGGGCCTCGGCCATTCGCGTCGCGCATCACTTCTCCAATAGCCGAAACTGCGACACTTTGTCGTTCGGCGCGAACGCAACCTTGTAGTACATCGTTCGACCATCGAAGGTGACTTCGTACGTGAAGGTACGGTCGTCTCCCAATTCTGCCTTCGACACGAGAGCAATGGTCTGCACCGGACCCAGAGTGCGCAGTCGCTCCTGCATCGCAGTTGCGCCCTCGGGAAAGAACCCTGCATGCATGTATCCAAAGTCGGTCGGGGCGAGCGTACCGGCCCGGGCATCGTCCAGAAGGCGCGTACATCGCGCCGTGACCTGCGGGTCGTGATCTTCGATGGGACGCAGAACTGGTAACGCAAGCTGCGCGCTCATCGTTTCTGCAATGCCGTCGGCGATTCGAGCCGGATTCGCTTGGGCCAGATTCGCGAGCACGATGACCGACAGATCTTCGCCGACGAAACGGGAGAACTGTGTCTCGAATCCTTGCCATGAGCCGCCGTGTTGCTGCAGCGGCTGGCCACCACGTTCGTCGAGAAACCACCCAAAGCCGTACGGATAGGTCTTGCCGCTGTTGAGCTGCACCGGCGTCAGAATTCGCTGCCAGCTTTCGTTCTCGAGAATCGCGCGCGCACGAATACCTGCGTCCCAAGCGATCATGTCGCGTAACGAGAGATAGAGCGAACCGTCCGCCGTCGTGTTCAACGTTGGCGATACCCACTCCTGATTTTTTATGGCCCCAGCAACGAGTCGATAGCCAGCCGCTCGATTCGGCACGAGGTCGGATTCGCTAATCACGCGCGCCGTCGTCATCCCAAGCGGTTTGAAAACCCGTTCGGCGAGCACGTCGCCATAAAACGAGCCCGAGACCTTGTGCACGATGATTCCCAGCAGGACGTAGCCGGTGTTGCTGTAATTCCAGCGCGCGCCGGCCGGAAACTCGAGGGGCAGCGAGAACGCAAATCGACTCAGCTCCTCCTCGGTATAGTTCTTCTGGTAATCGAGCCTGCCGTTCTCGTAGTCCGGAATGCCGCTTGTGTGTGTCAGCAGATGCTGCACTGTGATCGCACGCCAAGTCTGAGGCGCATCCGGGAGGAACTTCGTTACGGGGTCGGACAGTGAGAGCTTGCCGTCCTCAACCTGCAACATGACGGCCGCAGCGGTGAACTGCTTTCCAACGGAGCCGGATTGAAAGATCGTCGTCTCCCCCGCGCGGATCTGGTGCTCCAGATTCGCATACCCGTACCCCTGCGCCTTGACCACGACGCCCCCCTTGACCACGCCGACGACAACTCCGGGCATCTGTTGTTGCTGCATTTGCGTCTGGACCACCCGGTCGATGCGGTCGCCTTCCAATTCTTCGGCGTAAGCGAACCCACTCGCAAACGCCACGACGAGCGCGAGGGTGACATTACGTCGGTCTAACATCTGCGCTCAGCCGCACCGGAATCCGTCGACACGTTTGCCTATGCGGGTTTGAAGATGGATTCGCTGCGGCACATCGGTCTGGCGTGAAAGTGGACGGCCGAGCGATCGTCCGAAACAAAAACGACCGGATACCGGCACCTAGGCAACCAACCGCTTTACCGATTTTGACGGACGGGACCCCGATAGTTCGTAGTTCGCCTGCAGGTTCATCCAGAACTCGGGAGATGTTCCAAGCGCTTGCGACAATAGCCAAGCCGTATCCGGTGTGACGCCGCGTTTCCCTCGCACCAGCTCGTTAATTCGCTGTATCGGAATGCCAAGGTGTTCTGCAAGGCCCTTCTGCGTCTGACCGAGAGGATCGAGAAATTCTCGAAGCAGGACTTCTCCGGGGTGAGTTGTAGTTCGATTTTCTGGAAGCATGATGTTCACCTAGTGATAGTCGATGATCTGGACGGCGAACGCCTCGCCGTTCTTCCACTCGAAGATGATTCGCCACTGTTCATTGATCCGAATGCCGTAAAAGCCCTTTAGATCTTTCCGCAAGGCCTCGAGGTGATTGCTTGGTGGACTTCGCAAATCTCCCAGCTGTCTCGCCGCCTGGATCATGTCCAGCTTTCGCAACGCGACGTTCACAATGTCCGGCGGTAGCCGGCGCGCTCGACTGGATTTTCGGCCGTGATAAATATCCTCAGTACGTCGGTCGCCGAACGATGCAATCATTCGGCGACACTATCCGATACATGGACCCCATGCAACGCGGATAGTCTCTGGTTATCAGATCGGCGACGAATCTGCGCAAGCGGTGATGGCTGCACAGGGTCCGCTGCAGCGCAATGGCTACGGCTGAAAGTGGACGTCAGCCGCGGCCATCGCGATTGTTCTCGCCCCAAAGCTCTCCAGGTTTGAGAGGGTCGTGTTGTGATGCGCCGATATCTGGGCGGCTGACAAGATTGCGTTGTCGAGCGTCGAGTGGCCGTCCGAGACAAGAACCACGGGATACCCCAGCGCCATCGCGCGACGGACAGTTGTGTCAACGCAGAACTCGCTTTGAAGGCCGCAGATGACCAAGTGGGTGATGCCACGCGACTGAAGAATGTCGTGCAGACCGGTATCGAGAAAGGAATCGCACGTGGTCTTACGCACGTAGACATCGCCGCGGTGAATCTCGAGCGCCGGCGCGAGCTGCCAACCATTTGTTCCGTGGTCCATGTCACCGCCTTTCGTCTCGTGCTGGATGACAACGACGAGAGCGCCGGCTTTACGTGCCTGGCGGGAAACCAGATTGATTCGATGAATGACACCATCGACGTCGTACGCCATGTTCGCGCCGGAGCAGAGGATCTGCTGGAGGTCAATGATGAGGAGAGCGGTGGGCATCTATTTGGCCTAACGACCCAGTTCAGCGGCGGCGCGTCAGCGCCGGGTTAGGCGGCATCGACATCAAGCTTCTTTACGTTGCGTAGGCTGAGATTGCGACGCGCCTGCCAAAGATCATAGTTGTGTTGCATGGACAACCAACTCTCTGCGCTGCGTCCTAGAGCAATCGATAGGCGAAGAGCCATCTCCGGGGTCACAGCGCTGTGCCCTCGAATGAGACGCGTGAGCGTCGACGGAGCGACGTCCAAGAGCTGCGCCAATCTCCGCGAACTGACCCCGTGCGGAACAAGGTAAACGTCGTTGATGAATTCACCAGGGTGCGGCGCTTCCGAAGGTCCTCCCTCTAGTTGGCACACTTACCCTGAACCGGTTGCATTGGCAGAACTCGAGCCGGGAAATGGATGATCGACCGTTCGATGAGCGTCGGAAGAAGCAGGCATGCACGAGCCATTAGACTTGGATCCAAGAAAACCGTCCATTCAGAACTCTCAGCGTTAGCACGAGTGTCGACCTGCACGGTGCCAATGAAGTTGACGCTACCGGGCATCAGTTTTACTACGGGACCATGCGACGCTTTGATCGAACCGTAACCCGTTGATGGGAATTTGGTGAATTCAATGTGCGGCATCCGGTAAGTGCCCGGACGAATCGGAGAGATCACACCATTTGCTCGGATGTGAGTGCCTGTCGGAAGGAATGCGTGGGTAAAAGCAATCCAAGTCGGCTGTCGGTGATCGATCGGGATCACGACTGCGCTAACGATTACGTAGGCGTCGTCTTCGGCGGCGCTCGCTATTCCGAACGCGACGCTCATGACGAGACTCAGCATCAACCTCACACACGTATCTGCCGAGCATCAGGCACGCCGTCACTACTTCACAGATGCGCGCCAGGTCTTTGGATCTGGCGCATGTCGGGCTTCTGGAAGTTCAGCGCCCGTGCAACTTCACCGGAACGTGCGTATACCCCGCGACGAAGTTCGAGCGAACCCGCACCGGTTCCCCGACCAGCTCAATCGTGTGGAAGCGCTTCAGGATCTCTTCCCACACGACGCGCAGTTGCATCTCGGCAAGTCGATTGCCCATGCAACGATGAATGCCGAAGCCGAACGACAAGTGCTGGCGCGCCTTCGGCCGATCGATCATGAACGCATCCGGATTCGGGATCATTTCCTCATCGCGATTGCCGGAGATGTACCACATCACAACCTTGTCGCCCTTCTTGATCCGTTTGCCGCGCAGGTCGGTGTCCTGCAGCGCGCGACGGCGCATGTGCGCAAGCGGCGTCTGCCAGCGGATGATCTCCGAGACCATGTTCGGAATCAGCGAGGGATCGTCGCGCAGCTTCTGGTACTGATCCGGATTCTGGTTCAGCGCAACCACGCCGCCACTGATCGAATTGCGCGTCGTGTCGTTGCCGCCGACGATCAGCAGCACGAGATTGCCGAGGTATTCCATCGGCGGCATGTTCTTCGTCGACTCGCCGTGCGCCAGCATCGAAATCAGATCGTTGCCGCCCGGCGTGTTGACGCGCTGATTCCACAGCCCGGTGAAGTATTCGAGGCACTTCAACAGTTCGCCCTGGCGGTGTTCTTCGGATTCATACAGCCCCGAGGTTTCATCCGCGGTGATCAGGTCCGACCAGTACGTGAGCAGACGCCGTTCTTCGAACGGAAAATCGAACAGCGTCGCGAGCATCTGCGTCGTCAATTCGATCGACACTTTGTCGACCCAGTTGAACGTTTCCTCGCGCGGCAAGCCGTCGAGAATCCTGCAGACGCGTTCGCGGATCGTGCTTTCGAGCTTGACGAGGTTCGGCGGCGCCACGACGCCGCTGACGGTTTTGCGCTGCAGGTCGTGCTTCGGCGGATCCATCGCGATGAACATCGGCAGCTCGAAGTTTTCGTCCTGATCGTCGATCGTGATGCCGCCTTCGGACGAAAAGATGTCGTGGTGCGTGTCGACATACATGATGTCTTCGAACTTGGTGACCGACCAGAACGGCGCCATCGGACTTTCGGCGGTGTAGTGCACCGGGGCTTCTTCGCGCAGGCGCGCGAAATACGGCCACATCGTGTTGCTTCTGAAGCGATCCGGATTCCAGATCTCGATCTTGTCGAGCGGTATAGTCGATGCGTCAGTCACGGCTTTGCGGAGTGCTTCGCTCATCGCGTGATCCCTCTCCCTACGTCGATCAGGTCAGATCTGAAATTGCGGCAGCTTGACGATCAGTCCGTCGATCTCATCGCGCACCTTGATCTGACACGACAGACGCGAATTCACTTCGCGCTCGGGGTTCATGTCGAGCATCGATTCTTCCTGGTCGCTGGGGCGCCCGACGACACTGATCCATTTGTCGTCGATGATTACGTGACACGTCGCGCACGAGCATTCGCCGCCGCAATCGGCGTCGATACCCGGCACCAGGTGATCGATCGCGGCGTTCATGACCGACCCGCCGTTGGGGGCGTCTACGACGTGTTCTTTGCCGCTGTGTTCGATGAATCTGATCTTAGCCACCGAGGGTTCCTGCGTGAGTCGGTTGAGTAGCGGCGATCATACAACAGGGTTCACGCCAACCCCATGAAACGGCGCGGATTCTCGACGACGACGTGTTGCGCCACGCCGGCGCCGGCGGCCTCGAACGTCTGTTGTGCCTGCGTATAGGCGCCCGGGTACGTCGAGTCGAAGTGCGGATAGTC
>CAYUMA010000332.1:0-13774 GCA_964445675.1 uncultured Pseudomonadales bacterium
TCGCGCAGCAACGCGAGATCGTCGGGCCGGCCCGCCAGAGCGTTGCGCAGCACGGCGAGCGGGGTCTTCAGACTGTGCGCGAGGTCGTCCATCGCGCGCCGATAGCGGTCCCGGCTGCCGACTTCGTGATCGATGAAGCGATCGATGTTGCGCGCGAGCGGCGCGAGTTCGGGTGGATAGTCTTCTCCCATCCGCTCGAGCCTTCCCACGGCGACCGCGTCGACGCGCGACGCCATTTCCGCAACCGGTCGTAGACCCCAGCCGACGGCCAGCACCTGCGCGCCCATCAACGCAACGACGACGCCCGCGAGTCCCAGCATCAGTTCGCGCCGGAAACTCGCAATCGCGACGCGAAACGGCGCCTGGTCGGCGATTACGCGAAAGACGAATACCTGGTCGCCGTCGGCTTCCCAGATCACGCGGTAGAACATTTCGAACCGACCGTCGCTTGCGCGGAAATGGAACGCGCCGGGCGCCAGCTCTCGTTCAGTCGGCGGCGCAGATAATCCGTTGGGCGACAGGGCAGCGAGTCGCAGCGACGGCGACTGCCAGATCACTGCCCCGGACGCTTCACTGACCGTCGCATACAAACCCGAATCCGGCTGCTGCAGGCGCGGCTCGAGTGGCGCGGACGGGAACGCCAGCGACGCGCCGTCCTCTTCGGCCGCACCGAGCAGCGAATACGTCAGTAATTTGAGCTGCTCCTGCGCACCGGCGACGACGCTCGCGGTAAACGACCGGTCGAGCACCCACCCGGTCAGCCCCAGCCCCAGCACCAGCACCAGCATGCTGGTCAGCAGCAGCCGCGCGCGCAGGCCGATTCGCGCCGGCACGCGTGCTTACCGCGCGCCGTCGAGCGAGAACCGATACCCCTGGCCACGCACCGTGCGGATCGGATTCAGCGCGCCGTCCGGATCGAGTTTGCGGCGCAGCCGCCCGACGAAAACCTCGATGACGTTGCTGTCGCGGTCGAAGTCCTGTTCGTAGACATGGTCCGTCAGTTCGGTCTTCGACACGACGCGCTCGCTGTTCAGCACGAGATATTCGAGCACGCGGTATTCGAACGCGGTGAGTTCGACCGGCGCGCCGCCAACGCGCACCGCTTTGCGCGCGGTGTCGAGCACAAACGCCCCCAGCGTGATCACCGGCGACGCATGGCCCGCCGCGCGCCGCATCAATGCGTTCAAGCGCGCGCGCAGCTCTTCCATGTGAAACGGTTTCGTCAGGTAGTCATCAGCACCCGCTTCGAGACCGGCGACTTTGTCCTGCCAGTGCGAACGCGCCGTCAGGATCAGAATCGGCAGCGTGCGTCCGGCCCCGCGCAGCGCACTGATCACCGCAATGCCGTCGCGCTTCGGTAGTCCGAGATCCACGACCGCCGCGTCGTAGTCGTATTCGCGACCGAAGTAGATCCCCTCATCGCCGTCGGCAGCAGCGTCAACCGCGTAGCCGGCGCCTTTCAGATTTTCGACGAGCTGCGCGCGCAGGCCCGCATCGTCTTCGATCACCAACACCCGCATCGACTGCTCCTCGGGTCAATTGGAATCACTGAGATTTCCGCGCGCATCGACCTGCACGGTTTTGACGCGACCCCCGTCGAGCAGCACCCGCACTTTGTAGACGGTCTGGCCACCGCTGCCTTCGGGTTTCACCGACACGACGCGCCCGTCGTACGCGCGTCTGACGATCGCCGCGGCCTGTTCCGCCGTCACGCCGCCGCTCATCGCCGGATTCTGTCCTTGCCCGTGGCCCTGCCCGCCGGCCGCGACCGGCACGGCAAACGCGAGCACCAACAGAGGGACCAGCAGCAGCGATCGCAAACGAATGTTCATCGGTAGATTGTACGCGCGAGATGCGGCTCGTTAGCGGCGGGCGTTCTCAGAACGCCGGCGACACATCGACACGCACACGCACCGTGTCGCCCGGCGGATTGCGGGTGACGGTCGAATAGGTCTGCCCGAGGTATTGATACTGAACCCGATAACCGCTGATGCGTTCTTCTTCGTGCGTGTCCTGCACGACCGTGCAGACTTCCTGCGTGCCATAGGTCACGTAATGCGGCTGCGCGTTGCGGCGCGCGACGTCGTAACCGACCGCACCGCCGAACACCGCACCGATGACGCCACCAGCGCGCTGGTTGTGGTGGTTCGTGATCGCCGACCCGAGCGCGCCACCCGCAACGGCCGCGAGCAGCGGCACAGCGGGATTTATGCCGCCACCACTACCAGTCTGTACGCGCTGTTCGCTGCATTGTTCGCGCGGCACGGTATAGCTGACGGTTTCGTACATCGGCTGCACGTTGACCACGCGCGCCTGGTCGTACGTGGGTCCGGCGAATACAACCGACGGAATCAACACAGTGACCGCGAGAACGTGACGCATGTTCATGACCTACTCCTCTACAAGTCGAACACGGCGCCACAGTAGCGCGACGGCGCTGAACCGAAGATGAACAGCCAAACCGGCGCAGTCAGGCGCCCTGTTTCGTGCGCGACTTCGCAATTGCGTGAGACTCGTCGAGCACCACCGTCAAGTCGGCGCGCGGCGGCAGATCGGCGCACATCCACCGCGTCAGCCGCTCGTAGTGCGCGATAAAACGCTCGAGTTGCGCAGCAGTCATGCGGCGCGAGGTCTCGATCTGGGTTTCCTGTTGGGCGCGCCAGCGGCGCACCGCCGCGAAATTCGGCACCTGCAGAAAGACGAGCTTGTCGAAGCGCTCGAACAGCGTCTGGTAACGCGCTCCCAACGCGTCGTTCGCGAACGTACGAAAGCGCGCGTCGCCGTCCTCGTCGCGTTCCAGATCGTTGATCGGGCGGGTGAGGTCCGCCGCCCGCTGCGCGCGTGCACCCAGACACCAGCCTTCGATGACGACGATATCGGCCGGCCCTTCAACCGGCCAACGAGAAGCCTCGACACGATCATCCAGACCTTTGTCGAACCGCGGCATCGGCGTCGGCGTGCGCACGACACTGTCGAGAACATGCATGCACAGTTCGACATCGTGCGTACCGGGGACGCCACGCGTCCGCAACAGCGGATGCACGGTGCGCGACAACTCGAGCCGCGCCATTCGCGGGAGGTAGAAGTCGTCTAACGAACACGTAACGGCGCGAACGTCACGGCTCATCAGTTCCTGCGTGAGCATCCGCGCGAGCGTCGTCTTGCCGCTGCCTTGCGCACCGGAGATTGCGACACACCGCACCCCGGCGGCGGCATAGTCGGCTGCGAGCGCGCGTGCCAGCGGTGACCAGATGATTTGCGCGGACGTCGACATCGGCTAAGGTTAGCGGCCCCACCATCGAGTCACCACCATGTCGGCCCGCACGCTGCAGATCACGCCCGCGCTGTACCAATACCTCATGCAGGTCGGCGTGCGCGAATCACCGTCCGCCGCGGCGCTGCGAATCGAAACCCAGAAGCTGCCGATGGCCATGATGCAGATCTCGCCCGAACAGGCCGCGTTCATGCAGCTGATCGTGAAGCTGCTGGGTGTGCGGCGCGCGCTCGAGGTCGGCACGTTCACCGGCTACTCGGCGCTGGCGGTCGCAGAAGCGATGGGCAGCGACGGCCGCCTGATCGCGTGCGATGTATCGCAGGAATGGACGTCGATCGGCAAACCGCACTGGGCCAAAGCGGGCGTCGCACACAAAATCGATCTGCGGATCGGCCCCGCGGTGACGACACTGGATGAGTTGATTGCGCAGGGCGCGAGCGGCACGTTCGATTTTGCGTTCATCGACGCCGACAAGAGCAACTACGACAACTACTACGAGCGGGCGCTGCAGCTCGTGCGCCCCGGCGGACTGATCGGCATCGACAACACACTGTGGAACGGCGCCGTCATCGATGCCTCGCGGCAGGACGCCGACACGCAGGCGATCCGCGCACTCAACGCGAAGGTGCACGACGACGCGCGCGTCGACACGATGCTGCTGCCGATCGGCGACGGCCTCACGCTCGCCCGCCGGCGTTGAACTGAAACGGGGTCGGCGTGGTCACACTGGCGTTGTGTCCCATACAATCGCCGCGCCCGGCCACCATCGGAGTCACCATTGAACCGTCTTATGCCGCTGCGAACGCAGCTGTCCGCGCTGTTGCGACTGACGCACTCGATCCTCGTCCTGACACTGCTAGCGGCATGCGCCTCGCTGCCGGCGAGCGACACGTCGATCATCAAGAGCCCGAACGATGCGCGGGTTTACCGTTCCGTTGTGCTCGACAACGGCCTCGTCGCGGTGCTCGTGTCGGATCCAACCAGCGACAAAGCCGCGGCGGCGCTGACGGTGTTTCGCGGTCAGTACGACGACCCCGCCGATCGCGCCGGACTCACACACTTTCTCGAACACATGTTGTTCCTCGGTACGGCGAAATATCCCGACGTCGACGACTACCAGAACTACATCACGACCAACGGCGGCACGTTCAACGCCTATACGTCGTCCGACCACACGAACTATTTCTTCGACATACGACCCGATCATTTCGCGGGCGCACTCGACCGGTTCGCGCAGTTTTTCATTGCGCCGACGTTCGACGCCGCCTATGTCGAGCGCGAGAAAAACGCGGTCAACTCCGAATATCAGCTCTATTTCAAAGACGACGGCTGGCGCGGGTTCCACGTCGAAAAACAAGTGATGAACCCGGCGCACCCCGGCGCCCGTTTTTCCGTCGGCAGCCTCGGCACACTCGCCGGTGACGTGCGCAGCGACCTGATCGAGTTCTACCGGACGCACTATTCGGCGGATCAGATGGCGCTGGTCGTGCTCGGCAATCAGCCGCTCGACGAACTCAACGCGTGGGTCGTCGAAAAGTTCTCCGCCATCCCGCGCCGGCCGGTCGCGCCGGCCGCACCGTTAGGTCCCATCTTCGCGTCGGGTACGCTGCCGCGGAAACTGACGTATCAGACCGTGCGCGACGCGCGCGAGGTCATATTCAACTTTCCGGTGCCCGAGCTCGACACGCACTACCGCGAAAAGCCCGGCGCTTATCTCGCCGATCTGCTCGGACACGAGGGCGCCGGCAGTCTGCACGCGCAGCTCAAAGCGCGTGGCTGGATCGAGTCGCTCGGCGCGAGCGCCGCGCGTTTTGACGCCGACAACGGACTGATCACGGTCTCGATGGAGTTGACCGAAGAAGGCGCCAAACACATCGACGACATCACGCGCGCGCTGTTTGAGAGCGTCGCGTTGATTCGCGCCGACGGCATCGCGAAGTGGCGCTACGTCGAACAGGCGGAACTCGCGGATCTGGCATTTCGTTTTCAGGAGCCCTCGGCGCCGCAGCGGTTCGTCACGAGCACAGCGGCGAACCTGCGCCTCTATCCGGTTCGCGAAGTCCTCGAAGCACCGTATCTGATGGAACACTACGACGAAGCGCTGATTCGCCGTTATCTCGACGCGATGCGACCGGACAATCTGCTGCTCGAAGTCAGCAGCCCGAAAGTGGTGGATGCCGACAAGATCGAGCCGTGGTTCCAGGTGCCGTACAAGGACGAACCGCTGACAATCGACCTGAGTGACAGTTCGCCTGCCGAGTTCGGGCTCACGCTACCCGGCGCCAACGAATTTCTGCCGAAGAATCTGGCGCTCGAAACGCAGCCACAAGCACCACCTAAGCAGATCGAGTCGAAGCCGTCCGTTGCGTTGTGGTGGGCGCCCGACGCGAGTTTCGGCACGCCGCGCGCGACGACGTATGTGCGGCTCGACGTCGCGGGCGGCTTCATGTCGCCGCGCGACGCCGCGTATGCAAGTCTCTACGCACGCCTCGTGCTCGACTCGCTCAATACGTTTGCATACCCCGCCCAGCAGGCGGGCCTCAGCTACGACATCGACGTCGCACCAACCGGGTTTCTGATCACCGTGGCCGGCTACAACGACAAGCAACCGCTGCTGCTGAAGCGCGTTCTCGACGCGCTCGCGCACGTCGATGCGACGCAGGAAAAAGTTGCCAACTACCGCGAAGAGCTGCGCCGCGCGTGGCAGAACTTCGTTGCTGAGCGGCCTTACGAGCAGGCGATGGCGACGCTTTCGCACGTGATGCTCGCCGGTGGCTGGCCGCCCGCGCAACTCGCGGATGCGCTCGACGACGCAACGAACGAGAGTCTGCACGCGTGGCGCGAATCGCACCTGGCGAGCTTCGACGCGCTCGTGTTCGTGCACGGCAACGTGACGCGCGCGCAGGCGACCGGCATCGGGGAGATCGTCGCCACGGCATTGCCGCTGAATTCGATCGTCGCTGCGACCGACGCAGTCGCGCGTTTGCCGGTCGGTGATTTCACATACCCGCTGACAATCGACAACGACGACGCCGCGATGCTGCTGTACATGCAGGGCGGCAACGAATCGTTTGCCGAACGCGCGTTATTCGGGCTGACGAGCCAGGTACTGCGCAGCCCGTTCTACAACGATCTGCGCACCGATCAGCAGCTCGGCTATGCCGTACTGGTGACGCCATCGGTGTTACGCCGCGTTCCGGGCGTCGTGTTCGTCGTGCAGAGTCCGGTTGCGTCAGCCGCAGCACTGCTCGCGGCGTCGCAGACGTTCCTGACGCGCTACCAAGCGGCCGTCGCAGCGATGCCAGCCGATGAGTTCAATGCATACAAACAGGGTCTGATCGGCCGGCTGCTCGAGAAGGACAAAAATCTCGCCGATCGCAGCGTGCGTTACTGGAGCGACCTCGACGTCGGTTTCACGAATTTCGATTCGCGCGAACAGATTGCCGCCGAAATCGCGAAGATCGACCAGGCGCGTTTTGCGCAGTTCTACGATCGATTGCTCGAACTGACACAGCAGCAGCGTCTCGTGATCTACAGCCGCGGTAAATTCACCGAGAGCCCGGCGGGTAGCGCGATCACCGACGTAGCCGCATTCAGGCAGGCAGCGGGATTCTTCGAAACCGCGGCGGACTCACCGACTGGTAAGTGACTCGTCGTAGATCCGGCGAAACGGTGGCAACGCATCGAGCAGTTGCCGTCCGTAACGCTGCGTCAGGATACGGCGATCGAGCAGCGTGATCCGACCGTGATCGCCCTCGTGGCGGATCAAGCGACCGCACGCCTGCACGAGCCGCATCGCGGCATCCGGCAGCGCGATCTCGAAGAACGGTTTGCGTCCCTGCGCCTCGAGCCACTCGGCCATCGCCTCATCCAATGGATCGTCCGGAACCGCAAACGGCAGTTTGACGATGATCACGTGGCGGCAGTAATCATCCGGCAGATCGACCCCCTCCGCGAAACTGGCAACCCCAACGACATAACTGAGGTGCCCCGCATCGATCGCCGCGCGATGCGCCGACAGCAACGCCTGTTTGCTGCCGTTACCCTGCACCTTCAGCAGAGCGACCAGTGCCTGCGGCAACCGTCGAACAACTTCGTTGAGTTGGCGCCACGACGCGAATAAGACCAGCGCGCTGCGTTCCAGCGCGAGCAGATCGGGCAGCAGTCGGGTGACTTCGTCGGTATGCGCAGAGGCGTCGCGCGGATCCGCGGTCATCTGCGGCACGTCGAACGTCGCGATGCGCGGGAAGTCGAACGGACTCGCAATGCGCTGCACGAGCACGTCGTCCGCGAGACCGGCGCGTTCGAGAAACCGATCGAAGCGGCCGAGCGCCGTCAAGGTCGCCGACGTGCAGATCACCGCATAGGCCTGCGACCACAGCGCTTCTTCGAGCAACGCACCCGGCTGCATCGGCGCCGAGACGAGTTCGAAGTCGTCGCCGCCGTCGAACATGATCCGCGTGATCCACCGCGCGCGCGGGCCCGGTTCCACCGACGCACCACTACGATCGGCGGTACCCGCACAATAATCGCGGAGCAACGCAGAGGTGCCGAGCGCGCGATTGACATGCTGGCCAACAGGCCCGAGCCAATCCTCGGCCTCGTGGCCGTGTTCCCAGCTGCGTTGTCCGTCGACGACTTCCTGCAACAACTGATGCACCGCATCAACGCAGTTTGCGAGCGCGTCCATGTCTTTTGCGGCGCTACCGGCGAGGTCGCCGAGCGCGAGCGGAACATGACCGAGGCTAAACCGGCACAACGATCGTTCGTCATCGCGCACGACATAGTCCAACCCCGCCGCGAGTTCCGCCATGTCTCGTAGCGGCTGGGCCAGAGCGGCGGTCACGGTCGTGATGCTCTGGATCAGCACCAGCAGTTCCCCGGGGCGGCCCACGCGCTGTGCCAACGTGCCGACGCTCGTATTGACCTGGTCGAGCCACGAAAGCGTCGCGCGCAGGCGCAGCCGGAACGTGAAGTGCTGCTGCGTCTTGTCGGGCAGGTGATGGGCTTCGTCGAGCACATAGATCGTGTCTGCGGGATCCGACAGCACCGCGCCGCCGCCGAGCGCGAGATCGGCCAGCACGAGGTCGAGATTCGCAACGACGACGTCGGCTTTGTCGAGGTGGCCACGCGCCTTGAAGAACGGACATTGGCGAAAAAAACCACACCGGTTGCTCGCGCAGCCGCGGTGGTCGGTGGTGACGTTGCGCCAGTGGGCATCGTCGACGCCGGCGGCCCAGCCATCGACGTCACCGTCCCATTCACCGCGCGCAAATGCGCCGAGCAGATTCTGATACAGCAACCGCGCGTCGCCCGAGACCGGTTCGAACATCGGCAGCGCGTCTTGCGACTCGTCGCGCAGACGATCGTCGAGACGCTTCAGACACACATAACGTTGGCGACCTTTCGCCAGTGCAAAACTGAATTCGAGGCCTGAGCGCGCGACGAGATCGGGCAGATCGCGTAGCACGATCTGCTCCTGCAACGCGACAGTGGCGGTCGCGATCACGAGGCGTTTGCCGAGCGTTTGCGCGATCGGAATCGCGGCGAGGCAATACGCCGCCGTCTTGCCGGTGCCGGTGCCGGCCTCGATAGCGGCGATGCGCCGCTCGCCGTCCGGACGTGTCAGCACGCGCGCGATCGAGGCGATCATTTCGCGCTGACCGCGGCGCGCATTGAATGCGCGTTCGCCGAGCCACGTGCGGTACGCGAGCTGGATGCGCTCTTTCAGCGCGGGGTCGAGGGCAACATCGGTCATCGGCGCAACGTTCCGAGGAACATACGTGGCGAGCGCGCGAGGCTACGCCAGCGGATGCACGGCTGACCAGTGGACAATGGCTGGCGCAACATCGACAAGGGCGAACTCAGCCGCGGCGCACGCTGGCGCCGCCGTCGACCGGCAGCGCTACGCCGGTGATGAAGTTCGCTTCGTCGCTCGCGAGGAACAGCGCCGCATTGGCGACGTCCCACGCGGTGCCCATCTTCTTGCGCAGTGACACCTGCGCATCACGTTCCGCTTCGACCTCGGCGCGGCTTTTGTTGAATGCACGGGCGCGCGTGTCGACCGCCATCGGCGTATTGATGAGACCCGGCAGGATCACGTTGGCGCGAATGCCATAACGCGCGTTCTGGTGCGCGAGCTGCTCGGTGAACGCGATCAGCGCCGCTTTGGTCGCCTTGTAGGCGACGTACGGATAGCTCGCAATCGCGGCCATCGACGAGATGTTGACGATC
Source organism: uncultured Pseudomonadales bacterium (assembly GCA_964445675.1). Lineage (GTDB taxonomy): Bacteria > Pseudomonadota > Gammaproteobacteria > Pseudomonadales > Azotimanducaceae > DATJGR01. Next base: position 9,509 of record CAYUMA010000332.1, read on the forward strand.
GCGCCACTGCGCTGCGCGCGCATGATCGGAAGCACGTGCTTGCACGCGAGGATCGTACCCTTGAGGTTGATCGCGACGCAGCGATCGAACGCCGCTTCGGTGAGGTCGAGCAGTTCCGCGTCGCCACCCGAGATGCTGACGCCGACGTTGTTGTGCAGCACGTCGACACGACCCCAGCGCGCGCGTGCGTCCTCGACCATCGCAGCGAGCGCCGCGTCGTGCGTAACGTCGGCCTCGAACGCAACAGCGGTGCCGCCGTTGCCGCTGATCATCGCGACTGTCTCCTGCGCACTCGCCAGGTTGCGATCGACGCACAACACCTTCGCACCCTCGCGCGCGAATGTGAGCGCCGTTGCCCGGCCGTTGCCAACGCCATCGCCGGGACTCTGCCCCGCCCCGACGACGATGGCGACACGATCTTTCAGCCGCATGTGACGCCTCTCCTAGAAATATGACGCGATCAATCTACGAGCTTCCGGATTTCCGCCGGGCCCGGCGCGCCGGGTAGAAACATCACGACGGCATCGTCGAATCCCGCCTCGTTGAACAGGTCGAGTTTAGCTTTGAGTTCACCGAGGTCCGCTCCGGGGGCGATCTGAATCGTGGACACGATCGCCCGGCCGCCTTTGGCAGCCCGATAGCGTTCGAGTGCTGCAACCACTTCTACTGGGGTGCGATAGTTTGCAGACGCGATCCAGCCATCGAACGCGGTCGCGGCGCGCTCCACACCGTTTCCCCACGATCCCAGAAACAGCGGCGGGCCACCCGCAACCACGCGCCACGGCGACAGATCGACCTCGCCCAGCCGCCCATCCGCGAACAGTGTGCGAAGGTCAGCCACGCCTGCCGTGAACTGCTTGAATCGATCCGGATAGTTGCGACCGAGCGCCGCAAAATCGCGCTCCGTGGAGCCTGCCCCAACGCCGAGAAGCAACCGGTCGCCGCAGATCTGCTGCAACGAGAACACCCGATGGGCCAGGTCGACGGGATGGTATAGGGGCACCTGGATGACCGCGGTGCCGATCTCGACCACCTCGGTGACGGACGCCGCGACTGACAGCGCCACGAAGGGGTCGCTGAACATGAACCCACGACCGATCGCCTGCGCGCTCCACAGACTCTGCAAGCCCGAGCCGACGTAGCGACGCGCCTGCTCGGCCAGCGCGCCGGGCGCACCGGCATCGGCGATGGGTCCCAGCAATGCGCCTAGTCTCATGTTTGTGCTTCCCGCGAGAGTTCATCGAGCCGGCGTATGAACGCTGCTTCATCCATCACCGGAACACCCAGCTCGCTCGCCTTGTCGAGCTTGCTGCCGGCGCCCGGTCCGGCGACGACCTGTGTGGTTTTCGCCGATACCGAGCCGGCGACCTTCGCGCCCAACGCTTGCAGGCGCGCCTTCGCTTCGTCGCGCGTCAACTGTTCCAGCGTTCCGGTGAGCACCCAGGTCTGCCCCGCGAGCGGAGAATGCACCGTGCGCTGCTCGATTTTCCAGTGCACGCCGCACTCGCGCAGACGCTTGATCACGGCGAGGTTGTGGGGCTGCGCGAAAAACGTATGAATGCGCTCGGCGACGACCGGGCCGACGTCGTCGACGAGCAACAGTTCATCGAGGGTTGCGCGCTGCAGCGGCCCTAAATCACCGAAATGACGCGCCAGATTCAACGCGGTCGCCTCGCCGACGTCGCGTATGCCGAGCGCATAGATGAACCGCGCCAGCGTCGTCGAGCGGCTCGCAGAGATTGCCGCGTGCAGGTTTTCGGCGGACTTCGGCCCCATCCGCTCCAACTCGGCGAGCGTGGGCGCATCGAGACTATAGATGTCGGCGACGTGCTCGATCAGTTTACGTTCGACCAGTTGGTCGACGAGTTTGTCGCCAAGGCCTTCGATGTCCATCGCGAGTCGTGATGCGAAGTGGCGGATCGCCTCTTTACGCTGCGCCGGGCAATCGAGACCGCCGGAGCAGCGCGCCACCGCTTCGTCGTCGGCGCGAAAAATCTCGGAACCACACGCCGGACAGCGCGTCGGGACGTCGATTGCGACAGCGTCGGTGGGCCGTCGAGTCTCGATGACCTTCACGACTTGTGGGATAACGTCGCCGGCGCGCCGCACCAAGACCGTATCGCCGATCATGACCCCGAGGCGCCGCACCTCATCCATGTTGTGCAGCGTTGCATTGCTGACGGTGACGCCGCCGACGAAGATCGGTTCGAGTCGAGCCACCGGCGTGATCGCGCCGGTGCGGCCGACCTGGAACTCGACGCCGAGCAGCCGCGTCGTCGCTTCTTCGGCCGGGAATTTGTACGCGATCGCCCAGCGCGGCCGGCGCGTGATCGTGCCGAGCTTGTCCTGCAACGCGAGGTCATTGACCTTGAACACGACGCCGTCGATCTCGTACGGCAACTCGGCGCGGCGGCTCAGCACGCGCTCGGCATAGTCAAAACACTCGCGCGCGCCGTGCACGGTTTCGCGCATCGGATTGACGCGCAGACCCCAGTCCTTCAATGCCGCGTGGATGTCGGCCTGCGTCGTGGGCCGCCAATCGCCGTCGAATGCTCCGACGCCGTAACAGTACAAGCTGAGCGGCCGCTTCGCGGTGATCCGCTGATCCAATTGGCGCAGGCTGCCGGCCGCGCCGTTGCGCGGGTTCACGAGCGGTTTTTCGCCGCGTTCGCGTGCGGCCGCGTTGAACGCGTGAAAATCGGCGACCGGCAGGTAGATCTCGCCGCGCACTTCCAGCGTCGTCGGGTAACCCGTGCCGCGCAGCCGCAGCGGCACCGCCGAGATCGTGCGCACGTTGGCGGTGATGTCCTCACCGGTCGCGCCGTCGCCGCGGGTCGCGGCCTGCACCAACGCACCGTGTTCGTAACGCAGATTGACCGCGACACCGTTCGTCCCACGCGGCGAGTTCATCGAGCGTCGTACATTTGTCGAGCGACAGCATCGCTAAGCGGTGCGTCACGCTGCCGAACTCCGGCTGCGGTGTTGCGCCGACGCGCTGCGTCGGCGAATCCGGCGTGATCAGGTCGGGGTGTTCGGCCTCGAGCGCAATCAACCGATCGAACAACGCGTCGTACTCGACGTCAGCGACTTCGGGATCGTCGAGTACGTGATAGCGGTAATTGTGGCGATCGATCGCGCTGCGCAGCGAAGCGATTTCGTCGCGCACGCTGCGAGGGGTTTTCAAGATGGTCGACCGAGGTTAAGAAGCGCGCTGGGACATCCGCTTGCGCGAGAAGTCTTCGATCCGGGCGCGGCAGTGGGCAATCGTTTGCGTGGTCATGACGGACTGGTGCTCGTCCTTCAGATCCGCGCTCAACGACGCTGCTACGTCGCGCGTCACGGCGAGCATATCTTCAAAGACTCCGAGCGGTTCCTCCGGACCCGGCATCTGCAGGAAGAAGCTGACTCCGGGTGTGCGAAACGACTCCATCGCCGAGAGGTCGAAGGTGCCGGGCTCCACGGCGCTCGCAACGCTGAATTGAACGACCTTCGATGCCGGCTGGACCCGATGGAAGATGTTCATGTCGCCGAACTTGAGCCCGTTGCGCAAGAACGCTTCGAGCAGATCCGATCCACCGAACTGCGCGCCGTTACGCGCGAGCACGTTGATCACGATCACCTCGCCGGGCATCGAGGTCTTCGGCGGCGCCGGCTCCGCTGCGCGGTCACGCACGTCCTGAATCCGTTCCGGCTCAGCGCTGACCCGGGTTCGATCCGGCCTGCGCTTCGGCGACACGATCGTCTTCGTCGTCTTCGGTTCTCGCTGCAGCGTCCCCTTGCGATCCGGGATGATCGGCTTGCGCACCTGCGACGTCGACGCAACGTCGGCGGCGACGAGATCGAGGTCGCGCTGTTCGATGGGCCCGCCTTTGATGATCCGCGGCGGACCGAGAATATCAGTGTTCACCGGGTCGAACAGGTCGCCGTCGGTACGCGAAATATTCGGATCGATGTCCATCTTCAGCGTGTCGCGTTTGCCGCGCCACGCGAGCCAGAATCCATGCCCGATGACAGCGACGAGCAGCAGACCGCCGCCGATCAGAATCCAGTCCTTAATGTCCATCGTTCAGCATCCTGCTAAACAGCGGCCATCTGCGCCGCCTCCTCTACATCCACCGACACCAGGCGCGACACGCCCGGTTCGCTCATCGTCACGCCCATCAGGTGATCCGCCATTTCCATCGTGAGCTTGTTGTGCGTGATGACGATGAATTGTACGCCCTCGGACATCTCGCGAATCAGGCTCGCGAAGCGCACGACGTTCGA
>CAYUMA010000333.1:0-1551 GCA_964445675.1 uncultured Pseudomonadales bacterium
GATCTCGATGCTCGATTGGTTCGTGACGCGCGAGAACAAGGCGGCGCGCCTGTGGAGCCATCGCGACAAGTACGGCGATCAGACCGAGGATCAGTTGATCCAAAGCGGCCAGCGACAAATGCGCAGCGCCAAAGACAACGCGATGTACGTCGCGCTGAAATCGGCTGGCTACGACGTGACCCTCACGCCCGGTGATGTCATCATCGACTACCTACTCTGCCTTGAGGCCAACGAAGCGGGCACCGAATGCGTGACGTTCAGCCCTGCAGACGAGTTGCTCGACCCGGGCGACGTGCTGAAGAAGGTCAACGGCGAGGACGTCACCATCATCGACGACCTCGCGCAAATCATGACTGATGTCGAGGCGGGCGAAATGATCCCGATCGAGTTCGAGCGCAACGGCGTTGCGATGTCAGGCGAGATCGAAACGATCCTGGCGCCCGGCGAAGACCCGCCGCGAACCATCATTGGGTTTCGCCCCATCGACACGACCACCGTCACACTGCCGGCTGGGTTGACGGTGCAGTTCAAGACCGACGCGATTGGTGGGCCATCTGCCGGCCTCGCGTTCACCTTGTCGCTGATCGATGCGCTCACGGAGGGCGATCTGACCGGTGGCCTCGATGTGGCCGTCACCGGCACGATCGATGTGGAGGGCAATGTTGGCGCGATCGGTGGGCTGAACTCGAAGGCATCGGCGGTGCAGCAGGTCGGCGTCAAGTACTTCCTCGTGCCCGTGAACCAGGGAGCGGATGGCACCGATGGAATCGAGCGCGCCCGCGAGGTGGTCGGCGACGATGTCCAGATAATTCCGGTCGCAACACTCCAGGATGCGCTAAATGCGCTGGTCCTTCTAGGCGGAGATCCGGTGACTTTGCCCCAGGGCTAGTGCCACCCTTTCTGGCGCCAGCCCACCTACTCTTGCTCCGATGGCACTGTCGTTTGCACGGCCCGATCCGTCGTTACCGGCGGACGTTTCGACGGCAACCTTCAGCTCGTCGCGGAAGGGCTTCGACTCCGCCGAAGTACGCGAATTCCTGCGGATGGTCGCAGCTGAACTTGCGCGATTGCAGGATCGCGAGGCAACCCTCGAAAAGGAGCTGAAGGCCGCGCAACTGGTGCCGCCGGTTTCTTTGGCCGATCTCGACAAAGACGTAGATAAGGGCATGGCCAACGAGGAGGCAGCGCGAATTCTCGCAACGGCACGCGAGGCGGCCACGCAAATGAAGATTCGCGCGGAAGAATCTTCGTCGCGGTTGTTACACGAGGCCAACGAAGAGGCACAGCGTGTAAGAGCCGAGGCCGAGGTCGAGGCTGGCCGTCGTCGTCAAGATGCTGCGTTGGTCGCCGAGGACGAGCTGCAGATGGCCAAGCAGCAGGGCCGCGACATGGTGAACGAGGCTCGGGCTTATCGCGAGCGCGTGCTCGGTGAATTGTCCCGGCGTCGGGAACTGGCCCGCAAACAAATCGAACAGCTGATACAGAGTCGCGATCGGCTGATGCAATCGTTCGAACGTTCGCGCCTGATCGCAATGGATGTAATGGCCGAGA
>CAYUMA010000334.1:0-3431 GCA_964445675.1 uncultured Pseudomonadales bacterium
ACCGCGCGATGCTCGATTTCTGCAGCGTCGATCGCCGGCTGCTCGCAACCGCGTACATTCCGCTCGCCGATTTCGACCGCACCCGTGCGATCGCGCAACGCGCCATCGCCGACGGCTTTCCCGCGCTGCTGATTCCGTCCGCATGTCCGCGCCACCATTCGCCGAGCCACACCGGACTGTTTGCGCTGTGGGCGCTCGCGGAAGAAGCCGGCGTGCCGATCCTCTTCCACGTCGGTGGCGGCGGCCTACTGCTCGACCCGAACTATTTCGTCAACGGACTTCCGGTGCCGCCCGACTTCCACGGCGGCGCGGAAAATTTCCGTTCCGTCGACTACATGGCGATCCCGACACCGGTGATGCAGACGCTCGCGACGTTGATCATCGATGGCATATTCGAGCTTCATCCAACGCTCAAGTTCGGCGTCATCGAACAAGGCGCCGGTTGGATTCCGAGCTGGATGCGTTATCTGGACAGCGCCTACGACGCGTTCGCGCGCCACGAAGATCGCTTGCAGAAGCTGTCGCTGCGACCGAGCGGATATGTCAGGCGCCAGCTGCGCGCAACGCCGTACCCGACCGAGGACGTGGGTTGGATCATTCGTGAAGCAGGTCCCGAAGTGCCGCTCTTCTCATCGGACTATCCGCACGTCGAAGGCGGCCGCAACCCGATCAAACGATTCGAGACGTCGCTCGAGGATGCGTCCGAATCGGCAAGAACCGCATTCTATCGCAGTAATTTCGCCGATCTGATCGGCCGGGGATTGTACGGCCGAGGCATCACCGCATAACAATGGCGCGGCGGTGGTCCAATTTCCCCGCCGCCGCTTTCGGCGCGTGCTTGATTGCGTTGAGCGTAGTCTTCGCGCTTACAACGCTCGGCTTCCACCCACCGACTCCACGCGGGCTCGACGCGCCGGCCGAGGACTTTTCGGCGGCGCGTGCGCACGCCGAACTCGCAGCGCTGATCGGTGATGATACGCCGCATCCGGTCGGTAGCGCCGCCAACAAAAACGTCGAGGCGCGACTCGTCGAGCGGCTGACCGCGCTCGGCCTGCGGCCACAGATTCAGGCGACGATCGGTTGCAGCACCCGGTGGCTCGCGTGCGCGCGAGTCGAAAACGTGCTGGCGCGCATCGATGGCGCCACCGAGTCGAGCGTCCTGCTGATGGCACACTACGACTCGGTGCCTACCGGCCCCGGCGCCGGCGACGACGGCATTGGCGTCGCGACGCTGATCGAAATCGCGCGGATCCTGCGCAGCGCGCCGCAGCTGCGCAACAGCGTCGTTTTCGCGTTCACCGACGCCGAAGAACCGGGCCTGCTCGGCGCCGAGGCGTTTTTCGCCGAGCATCCATGGGCTCAGCAGGTCGATACGGTCATCAATCTCGAGGGTGCCGGGTCGTCGGGACCGTCGCTGCTGGTGCGCGGCGAACCTTGGAGCGGCGCAGTGATCGACACCTTTCGCCGCGTCGCGCCCCATGCACTCGCGTTCTCGGTGAGCGTCGAAGTGTTCAAGCGGATGCCAAACGACACAGACTTTTCGGTGGCCGTCGGCGCCGGTAAACCCGGCCTCGACTTCGCGATCGCCGGCGAGCGCAACCACCATCACACCAACCGCGACACGGTCGCGAATCTGAATCCGGCGTCGTTGCAGCATCATGGCGACAACGTGCTGCCGCTGGTGCGCTCACTCGCCGACCAGGATCTTTCCAAAGGCCTGCCGACCTATGTCTACAGCACGCCGGCGCAATCGATCTGGTTGAGCTACAGCACAACCTCAGGCGTCGCGCTTGCGATCGGGGTCGTGATCGCAATGGGCTTTGCGACGTGGCGGCGCTGGCAGGGGCTCGGCCCTTTCGGCAGCGCACTCGGTACGGTCGCGCTGACGCTGGTGCTCGTCGTCGCGCTCGAGTGGTTCGCGCTCGCGCTCGCCGATCTGCTGTCTGGGACGCGCGTGTCCTGGCCCGCCAATCCATGGCCGTGGCGCATGCTCATCTACGCGACGCCGGTGATCGGACTCGCCGCGATGCGCCGGCTCGTGCACCGCGTCGGTTTCTGGAACACGCTTCTCGCCGCGTGGTGGCTCTGGACGCTGCTGGCGCTGCTGCTCACCGCGTGGCTGCCGCTGGCGTCGCACGTGCTGTTGCCTGCCGCTCTTGTGGCGTCCTGCGTCATTGTGCCGCTCGCTTACGTCCCGCGCCTCGATCGTCCGGATATCCGCTGCGCGGCCGCAACCATCAACGCGTTGGTCGCCGGTTTTTTTGTGCTGCCGCTGGTGTACCTCGCCGAGTTCACGCAGGGATTCGCATTGGCACCGCTCATGTACCTGCCGCTCGCACTGCTCGCCGTGACGTTGTTGCCGCTGCTGGATCGCGGCCACGTGCTGAAGTCGCTGTCGCCGGCGCTGTTGAGCGTCGTCGCCGGACTGGTGTGGGTTTGCTGGGTGCCGCTGTATTCCACGCAGCGGCCGCAGCAGTTGAACTTCACCTACGTGCTCGATGCCGATAAGGACTACGCACGGTATGCGGCGTGGAGCCCAAATTCGCTGCCGGCTGCAGTCCGCGCTGCCGCCACCTTCAAACGAGAAAAGTCTGTGTTGCCGTGGCAGCGCGCACGACTCCTTGCAGCGCCGGCGCCCGTACAATCGCGCGATGTCGCCAGTGTCGAACGGCAGCACGTCGACGGCGTCACGCGCGCTTTCATGCTGCGCGTCGCGCCGGGTACCGACGTCGTGAGTCTTGCGATTCCGGCCAGCGCACCGATCACCGGGATCCGTCTCGATGGACATTCGCTGAACGTCGATGCCGCAACGACGGACAAGTTCCGCCTGGTTCGCTTCGTCGCGCCGCCCGTAGAAGGTATCAACGTCGAGATCGATGTGACTTCGCCGGAGCCGATCGGTGCTTTTCTGATCGACACGACTTATCGACTGCCCGACAGCGCGCAGCCGTTAGTCGATGCGCGTGGGCCTTTGGCAACACCGGTGCACGACGGCGATAGTTGGATCGTGTTCAGGCGGGTGCAGATCTAACGAGATTGCGCGGGTGAATGGGAATCGCGATCTGGAGATCGCTCCCACGGTTCGTTCCACCTATTGTAGGAGCGGTCTCCAGACCGCGATGGCAACCCCACAAATCAGCGTAGGAACCAATCGAGAATGCGCGGGTTCTCGTCGCGCGGATACGTATGCGATAGATCATCGATTTCGCGGAACGTCACCGCCGCACCGGCGGCGGTCAGGGCCTTGTTTGCGGTGCGCGCCATGTCGATCGCGAACATCCAGTCGAGCGCGCCGTGCACGAGATAGATCGGCAGACCACGAATGTCGACGGCGCCCTCGAGCAGCATCGGATGGAAACTGCCGGAGATCGGCGCCAGGTGCGTGAACGGCGCGCGACCCAACAGGCCCGTCAGCAGCGAAAACGTGCCGC
>CAYUMA010000335.1:0-4092 GCA_964445675.1 uncultured Pseudomonadales bacterium
CGCCACAAGATGACGGCGGGTGCGCTGCCGTTGAACTGGGGATACGCCGAGACAATGGCGTATGCGACGCTGCTCGACGACGGCCATCCGATCCGCCTGACCGGCCAGGACGTCGGCCGCGGCACGTTCTCGCATCGACACGCGATGTTGTTCAACCAGAAAGACGGTCGGCGTTACATTCCGCTGAATCACCTGTCCGAAAAAACCCGCTTCGACATTTACGATTCGCTGTTGTCCGAAGCGGCGGTGCTCGCATTCGAGTACGGCTACGCAACGACGATGCCGAACGCGCTGGTGTTGTGGGAGGCCCAGTTCGGCGACTTCGCGAACGGCGCGCAGGTCGTCATCGACCAGTTCATTTCGAGCGGCGAACACAAATGGGGTCGCTTGTGCGGCCTGGTCATGCTGCTGCCGCATGGCTATGAAGGCGCAGGCGCGGAGCATTCGTCCGGTCGCATCGAGCGTTATCTGCAACTCTCGGCAGAGCACAACATCCAGGTCTGTTTGCCGACGACGCCGGCACAGATGTTCCACATGCTGCGCCGGCAGGTGAAACGGCCGTTGCGCAAACCGCTGATTGCGTTCACGCCGAAGAGCCTGTTGCGCCACAAGCTCGCGATCTCGACGCTCGAAGATCTCGCGAACGGGACGTTCCAGCCGGTGCTCGGCGAGATCGATCCGCTCGATCCTAAAAGCGTGGCGCGCGTGGTGCTCTGCAGCGGCAAGGTCTATTACGACTTGCTCGAGAAGCGTCGCGACGATGGCGCGGGTGATGTCGCGATCGTGCGCCTCGAACAGCTCTATCCGTTTCCGGAACATGAACTGGGGCAGACGATCGCGCCGTACACGAATCTGAAGGACGTCGTCTGGTGTCAGGAAGAACCGATGAATCAAGGCGCGTGGTACGCGAGTCAGCACCACATGCGGCGCGTCATCCTGAATCACAGCGGCGACCTGTACCTGTCGTACGCCGGGCGCGAAGCGTCCGCGGCGCCGGCGGCGGGCTATATACAACTGCACATTCAGCAGCAGGCGCGTCTCGTCGAAGACGCGCTGTACGGCTGACGCAACGAGAGGGACGATCGCGTGACGCTTGCAATCAAAGCACCCAGCTTCCCGGAGTCGATCGCCGACGGGACCGTCGCGGTCTGGCACAAGCAGCCCGGTGAATCCGTCAGGCGCGACGACGTGCTCGTCGAAATCGAAACCGACAAAGTGGTGCTCGAAGTGGTCGCACCGGCCGACGGTGCGTTGGAGCAGATTCTCAAAGCAGTCGGCGACACGGTGTTGTCCGAAGAAACGGTCGCGCTGTTCACTGAGGGAACGTCTGCCGCAACACCAAAAGCACCGGCCGCTGTGGCCGCGCCTAACGTCGCCGCCCGTGAGTCCGCCAACGTCAGCCCCGCGGCGCGCAAGATCGCGGCCGAACAGGGTGTTGCGCTGACGCGTGTCGATGGCACCGGTAAGGACGGACGCGTCACGAAGGAAGACGTGCAGCGGGTTGCGGCCCAGCGTCCGCAACGCGTGGCTCCCGCAGCGCCGAGCGCGCCGCCGCCGGTTGTGTCGATGCAAACGGAAGAGCGCGCCGAACGCCGGGTGCCGATGACGCGGCTGCGCGCGAGCATTGCGCGGCGCCTGGTCGAGGCGCAGCGCAACGCCGCGATGTTGACGACGTTCAACGAAGTCGACATGCAGGCAGTCATGACGTTGCGCAGCCGGCATCGCGAAGAATTCGAGAAGCGGCACAACGGCGTGCGGCTCGGCTTCATGTCTTTTTTCGTGCGGGCGGCCGTCGAAGCGCTGAAACGTTTCCCCGCGGTCAATGCGTCGATCGACGAATCCGACATCGTTTACCACGGCTACTACGATATCGGTGTCGCGGTCAGTACCGAGCGCGGCCTCGTGGTCCCGGTCGTACGCGGTGCGGACGGCCTGGGGCTCGCGCAGATCGAAGAACAGATTCGCACCTACGGGACGAAGGCACACGACGGCAAGCTGACGATCGAAGAGATGTCCGGCGGGACGTTCACGATCTCCAACGGCGGTGTTTTCGGATCGCTGCTCTCGACCCCGATCCTGAACGCGCCGCAGACCGCGATTCTTGGCATGCACAAGATTCAGGAGCGCCCGGTCGTGATCGACGGCGCGATCGTCGTTCGCCCGATGATGTATCTCGCGCTGTCATACGATCATCGGCTGATCGATGGTTCCGAAGCGGTTCGATTCCTGGTCACCATCAAAGAACTGTTAGAGGATCCCGCACGGATCCTCCTCGACCTGTAACGTCCTCGGAGTAATGCCATGACCACCGCGTACGACGTCATCGTCATAGGCGCCGGACCCGCCGGATATCACGCCGCGATCCGCGCGGCGCAGCTCGGCATGAAGACTGCGTGCATCGACAAGTCGCTCGACGGTTCCGGCAAACCGGTGCTTGGCGGCGTCTGTCTCAACTGGGGCTGCATTCCGTCCAAGGCGTTGCTCGACGTGTCGCACAAATTCGTCGACGCGCGCGATGCGATGCCAGGGCTCGGCATCAAGACGAGCAACGTCACGATCGACGTCGCGCAGATGATGGCGCACAAGACGGCGGTCGTTGGCAAGTTGACCGGCGGCGTCGCGACGCTGTTTCAAGGCAACGGCGTCGATGCGCTCGCGGGCGTTGGGAAATTGCTCGCCGGACGCAAGGTCGAGTTCACACCGCACGGTGGCGCGGCACAGGTTCTGGAAGCGCAACACGTGATCCTGGCGCCGGGCTCGGTGCCGATCGAAATCGAGCCGACACCGCTGAAACCCGGACTGGTCGTCGACTCGACCGGCGCACTCGAATTCGATGCGGTGCCGAAGAACCTCGGCGTCATCGGCGCGGGCGTCATTGGTCTGGAACTCGGCAGCGTCTGGAGCCGGCTGGGCGCGAAGGTTGTGATTCTCGAAGCGCTGGACGATTTTCTGCCGATGGTCGATGCGCGCATCGCGCGGGACGCGAAGAAGCTGTTCGAGGCTCAAGGCCTGGACATCCGGCTCGGCGCGCGCGTGACCGGATCGTCGGTGAAAGGCAAGTCCGTGACGGTCACCTATCAGGACAAGACCGGCGAGCAGACGATCGTATTCGACAAGCTGATTGTCGCCGTCGGTCGGCGGCCGTATACGAAGGGACTCCTGGCGCCGGATTGCGGCGTGAACCTCGATGAGCGCGGCTTCCTTTACGTCAACGATGTGTGCGCGACCGATGCGCCGAATGTGTACGCCGTTGGCGACGCGGTCCGCGGCCCGATGCTCGCGCACAAGGGGATGGAAGAGGGCGTGATGGTTGCGGAGCGAATTGCCGGGCACAAGCCGATGGTGAACTACGACTGCGTACCCGCGGTGATTTACACGCACCCGGAAATCGCGTGGGTCGGCAAGAACGAACAAGAGGTCAAGAGCGGCGGCGATGCGTACAACGCAGGCTCCTTCAACTTCTCGGCGAACGGACGCGCACTCGCATCAGGCGACACGCACGGCATGGTCAAGATCATCGCCGATGCGGCGACAGATCGGATTCTCGGCGTGCACGTGTTCGGTCCGCAGGCGTCCGAATTGATCGCGCAGGCGGTCATTGCGATGGAGTTCTCCGCCAGCGCCGAAGACCTGGGGCTGACGATGTTCGCGCATCCTACGTTGTCCGAAGCCGTGCACGAAGCCGCACTCGGCGTCGCCGGACACGCGATCCACACGATCAATCGAAAGAAAAAAACCTAAACGGAAAGGGTTCATGAATCTGCACGAATACCAAGCCAAACAGCTCTTTGCCGACTACGGTCTGCCGGTTTCGAAGGGATATGCGGTCGACTCCGCGCGCGCGGCGGTCGATGCGGCGAAGAAAATCGGCGGCAATCGTTGGGTCGTCAAAGTGCAGGTGCACGCCGGCGGACGTGGCAAAGCGGGCGGGGTCAAACTCGTCAACAGTCACGCGGAAATCGAAGCATTCGCGAAGCAGTGGCTCGGCAAGCGGCTCGTGACGATCCAAACGGACGAACACGGCCAGCCGGTCGATAAGATCTACGTCGAGAGCTGCACGGAGATCGCGCGCGAGCTCTACCTCGGCGCCGT
>CAYUMA010000336.1:0-7170 GCA_964445675.1 uncultured Pseudomonadales bacterium
CTGGCAGATCGTTCATTTCCGAATACGCCGCCGGTGTGTGGTTGCCCCCAGTGATTGAGCAATGACATGAATACATCGCGGGGATCACGCGACACGACGATGTACTGGACGTCGGCGTGATACCGCAGGCCGTCCAACGGCAGATGGGTCTTTACACAACGCCTCGAGGTCTGCGCGCCGAGTTGATTGAGCACGAGCTCGAGCGGATACGCTCGGTAGTCGATCCACGGAAAGAGGCGCGTGGCGGGCATCGGCACATCGTCGTTCGGATAGAGCAGATTGGCGACAATCGTCTGCATCCATGTCGTGCCCGCTTTGTACGACGTCGAAATGACGATGTCGCCCGGCCGGCGTTGGAAATATTTCCACCGTGTCGAATCGAGGTGATGGTTCTGATAGACGTGGCGGCGTTCGGGGAGGGGGCCGGGTGTGTTCATACCTCTGGGTGTTGTGCGTTGGCGATCGTCAGGCGCGCCAGACTTTTTTGTTGACCGAGCCGAACATCTCGGACAACTCGACCCGGCTGGGCGTGATCCGCACCGGCAGGAAGTTTGGATCGTCGGGCCCGGTCGAGCCGAACTGCCGCAGATCGTAGTCGATCGCCTCCCAGGCGCGGTGGCGATCGGTTGGTGCCGTACAGAGTTCGGCGGTGCCACGCACCAGCACATGCACAAACTCCGGCGGTGCTACCTGGTACTGCACATCGACGTTCGGATTCGCGCGCATTTGCCCGGCTTTCGGCGACTGTGGGCCGGTCGCGAACCACAATACCCGTCCATCCCAGGTGGGGTGCACGATACGAACGCGCGGCTGGGTTCCATCGATGGTTGCAACGGCGCACCAGATCGCGCGTTTACATGCGGCATCCACCGCGGAAAAAAACGCTGCTTCAGCGTCCACGTTCATGTTGCTCAACGGCTTGCTCCTGATCCATTTTTCACGTCGGCGCAGTATTGGGGATTACCGGTTGTGTTGGAAGCAGACCGCTGCAGAACCGACGGATAAACTGAGGTGCCTCTGGCGCGCCGGGCGCCGAAGTACATCGAGTTGCCGATTTGCCTAGACCACTCAAACTGCTGTACTCGCCAACGTATATCAAACGGCTCGCGGCCGACCTGGACGCAGTCGTCCGGCGCTTCGATCGCGAACGATTTGTTCGCGCTGTGCTCGGCCACGGCTGGCGGAACCTCGAACTCAAACAACGCGTGCGGCGTATCTCGAATTCGCTCGCGGCGTCCGTGCCCGGGGACTATCGCGCGCAGCTGACGACGCTGCAGCGGATCGCGCCCAACTATCGCGGTTATACCGGTACGTTCTTGCCCGATTTCGTCGAGGTGTATGGGCTCGACGACTTCGACGATTCGATGCGCGCGCTGGCGGACTTCACCCGCTATTCAACCAGTGAATTCGCGGTTCGTCCGTTCATCGTCCGCTACGAGGCGCGTACGTTGGGTGTGATGCGTGGCTGGGCAGAGGACCCAAACGAACATGTGCGGCGCCTCGCGAGCGAGGGTTGTCGGCCGCGCCTGCCCTGGGGTATCGCGCTGCAACGCTTCAAAGTCGATCCGGCGCCGATCCTGCCGATCCTCGAACACCTGCGCGCGGACCCGAGCGACTATGTCCGCCGCAGCGTCGCCAACAACCTGAACGATATCTGTAAGGATCATCCGGAGTTGATCATCGTGCTTGCATCGCGCTGGATGGGTCAAACGACGGTGACTGACGCGCTCGTCAAACACGCGTGTCGCACGCTGCTGAAAAGGGGCGACCAGCGCGTGTTGCGGCTGCTCGGACAGCACGACGACGTGCCCGTCGCCGTCAAACTGACGCTTCAATCGAAGACCGTCGCGATCGGGCAGCGGCTATCGTTCGTCGCTTTGGTGCGTGCGCATGCCGACACGTCGGCGCGAATCGAATACACGATCGACTTCGTTACGAAGAGCGGTGGTGTGTCGCGCAAAGTGTTCAAGATCGGCGACCGACAGTTGTCGGCAGGGGCGGACTTGCGGTTGGAACGACGCCATCGTTTCGCCGACTTCACCACGCGTAAACATTTTGCGGGCGTGCATCGTATCCGTATCGTCGTGAACGGAGTCGAGCGCGCGCAGCGGAGGTTCGATGTTGTCGCGGCACCGCGCGTTTGACCAGCGGATTTGTGGGAGCGATCTCCAGATCGCGATGGTCGTTTTCGATACACCGAGTCGGAGTCGCGATTTGGAAGGGAGATCCCTCCCACAGTGATCGCTCCTACATTTGCGCTCGTAACCTCGTTGCCAGATGATCAACCCGCGTCCCGCAGTTGTAGGAATCCGCCGTGCAGATGATCGATGAGTTTCGCCGGGAGACCCGTGCCTGGCTCGCGCAGAACTGTCCGCCGGGTGCGCGCGGACCCGGACAGATTCCGTGGGGCTCGATGCGCGTCGCGCTCGAAGACGACGCGCGGCTGTGGCTCGAACGCATGGCCGGCAAGGGCTGGACCGTGCCGACCTGGCCGCGCGAGTACGGCGGCGCGGAGCTTTCGAGCGCGCAATACCTGATCCTGCTCGAAGAGCTGCGGCGCATCGACGCGCGCTCGCCGTTGACCGGTCGCGGCGTCAACTACATCGGGCCGACGCTGCTCGACTACGGCACGCCGGCGCAGAAAGCACGCTGGTTGCCGGGCATCGCGCGCGGCGAGGGCGGCTGGTGTATGGGTTACTCCGAGCCCGGCGCCGGTTCGGACCTCGCGAATCTCAGCACGCGCGCGGTGCTCGATGGCGATCGATATGTAATCAACGGCCGCAAGACGTGGACGTCGGACGCGATGGAATCCGACTACATCTTCGCGCTCGTGCGCACCGATCCGCTCGCGCCCAAACACGAAGGCATCAGTCTGCTGCTGATTGACATGCGCCAGAGCGGTGTCCACGTACGGCCGATCCGTTTGATCAGCGGCAGTTCGCCGTTCAACGAGACGCTGTTCGAGAACGCCGTTGCGCGGCGTGACGATATTGTTGGGCCGATCAATCAGGGTTGGACCGTCGGCAAGCGATTACTGCAGTACGAACGCTCGACGCATGCGGGCATCAACATCTCCGGCACGCAGGGCCGCGTCGCCGAGGCGCCGCTGACGGATGTCTTCAGGCGCTACGTCGGTGCGATCGATGGACGCATCGCCGATGCCGATCAGCGCGCGGCGCTGACGCGCCACGAGATGAACCAGCACGCGTATCGACTGACGCAGCGGCGTGTCATCGAAGAGACCCAGGCGCGCGCGCCCGGTTTTGCATCCTCCGCGGTCAAGCTGTCGGGTGCGATCCTTGCGAAGGAGCGCACTGAACTGCACATCGCCGCGATGGGTTTCAACGGAGTCGGCTGGGCCGGCGACGCATTTTCCGACGACGAACTCGCGGCTACGCGGACGTGGTTGCGGCAGAAGTCGGCGACGATCGCCGGCGGCACCGCCGAGGTGCAATTGAACATCATCGCGAAGCGGGTGCTGGGGCTGCCCGACTGATGCTGCCCGCCTGGATGGAATTCGTCGGTTTCGCTCGGGCGGGGCTGCCCGACTGATGCTGTTCCTGTGGATCGGATTCGTCGCTTTCATCCTGGCGATGCTCGCGCTCGACATGGGCGTATTGCAGCGGCGCGCCCACGTGGTGTCGATGCGCGAGGCACTCGCACGGTCGGCGGCGTGGATCTCGCTCGGGCTCGGATTCGCCGTTTTCGTTTACTTCGCGTACGAGCTGCACTGGTTCGGGCTCGGACGCGAAATCGATTCGGTCGACGAAACGGTCAACGATGGCACGCTCGCAGCTGCGAAGTACCTGACCGGCTACGTCATCGAACAATCGCTGAGCGTAGACAACCTCGTCGTCATGGTGACGATCTTCAAGTATTTCGGCGTGGCGCCGCGCTACCAGCACCGCGTGCTGTTCTGGGGCATCCTCGGGGCGATACTGCTGCGCGGCGTGATGATCGTTCTCGGTGCCGCGCTGATCGCACGATTCCATTGGATCCTGTATCTGTTCGGTGCGTTCCTGATCGCGACGGGGATCCGGATGCTGTTGGTCACAGTCCCGCATCCGGATCTCGCCAACAATCCGCTCGTGCGGCTCGCGCGCCGCGTGATGCCCGTGACAGACCGGTACCATGGCGGCCACTTCGTCGTGCGCGCCGGCTCGAGCGACGCGCTCGAACCGGTCGTGCCGGACGCAGCACAACAGGAAGATCGCGTCGTCGAGGCCGCGCGATCAGGCGCGTTGTTGCTGACGCCGCTGGGACTCGCGCTGGTCGTCATCGAGTTCAGCGATCTGATATTTGCGGTCGATTCGATTCCGGCGATCTTCGCGATCACGGCCGATCCGTTCCTCGTGTTCACGAGCAACGTCTTCGCGATCCTGGGCTTACGTTCGCTGTATTTCGCGTTGGCGGGCATGCTCGACCGTTTCCGCTATCTGAATACGGCGATCGGCGTCGTGCTCGTGATTGTCGGTGCGAAGATGCTCGTTGCGCCGTGGCTCCACGTGCTGTTGGGTCAGCACTCCAACCTCTACCTGCTCGGCATCATCCTGCTGGTATTCACGATCGGCATCGCCGCGTCAGTGCGTCCAGGCGCGCGCGGGCCGCGCAGCTAAGGCGGACCGCGGCGGGGCGGCTCAGCGAGCGGAGCGTTTACGCAGCGGCGTCGTCGTTTCCTCGGCCCAGTTCGGCCCCGGTTCATTCGGTGCGTGGTTCGCCGGCAACGGCGCAACCGGCTCCGGTTTGCGCGCAACCAGGCGCAGCAGCAACAGCTTCCACCAGTGCACGTACGTGAAGACGACCGGCACCACGACGAGACTCAGCAATGTCGACGTGATCAAGCCGCCGATCACAGCGATTGCCATCGGCGAACGAAAGCTGCTGTCGGCGTCGAGCCCGAGCGCCACCGGCGACATGCCGGCGATCATCGCGAGCGTCGTCATCACGATCGGTCGCGCGCGTTTGCGACACGCATCGAGCAGCGCTTCGGTCTGCTCCATACCGCGATCGCGCATCGCGACGATCGCGTATTCGACGAGCAGGATCGAGTTTTTCGTCGTGATGCCCATCAACATCAGAAGCCCGATCAACGCCGGCATCGACATGTACTGACGCGCGGCCAACAGCGCGAGGAACGCACCGCCCACCGATAACGGTAGCGCGGCGAGAATCGTGATCGGCTGCAGGAAATCCTTGAACAGCAGTACGAGCACCATGTAAACGCACAGGACGCCGGCAGCCATCGCGAGGCCAAAACTGCCGAACAGTTCCTTCATGCGCTCGCCGTCGCCGGAGTCGATTTTGCGGATGCCGGTCGGCAGATTCACGATCGACGGCAACAGGTTCATCTTTTTCTGTACGTCGCCGAGCGGCAGTCCGCCGAGCTCCGCTTCGATGTTGACGTTGCGACTGCGATCGAAACGATCGATTTGCGCCGGCCCGCTGCCAACAGTGATTTTTGCGACGCTCGACAGCGGTACCAATCCGCCGCGACCCGGCACGCGCATCTGTTCGATCGTCGCGAGGTCGCGCCGCGCCGCGAGCGGCAATTGCACGCGGATGTCGATCTGCCGATCGGGCAGATTCAACTTAGGCAGCGCAGCGTCGTAGTCGCCGGCGGTCGCGACGTGCACTGTTTCGCCGATGGCGCTCGCGGTGACGCCGAGTTCGGCGGCGCGCGCAAAATCGGGTGTGATCAGGATTTCGGGCCGCAGCAGACTCGCGGTCGACGTGACGTTGCCGAGGCCGGGCAATGCGCGCAGCTCGCGTGCGACGTCTTGCGCCGCGCGCTGCAGCTTCTGCGAATCGTCGCCGGACAACACGAGTTGCAGCTTTTCACCGGGGCCGCCGGCGCTGATCCCGAAGCGCGCGCCCGCGACGTCGCGCAGCTTCTGCCGCAGCTCGTTTTCGATCGCCGTCTGGGAGCGTTCGCGCTCGGACCGCGGCACGAGGTTGATCGTCAGCGTCGCTTTGCGCAGGTCCGCCGGTCCGTTGCCGCCCGAGCCGCGGCTCATCATGCCGCCGCCCATGTTGGCGCCGATCGCCGTGAACACCTGACGAATTTCGGGAATCGTGCGCGTGATCGCGAGCACCTGATCGACGACGCCGCGCGTGTCCTCGAGCGTGCTCCCCGGTGCGATTTCCACCGTCAACTGTGTCTGCGACCGGTCGCTCGCCGACATGAAACTGTTCGGCAGCAGCATCGACAGCGCCAGTGAGCCAATGAAGAATCCGGTCGACAGGATCATCACCAGTGGGCGGTGATTCAGCGCCCACGCGGCCGATTTCAGGTACCACTCGAGCAATCGACTTTTCTCCGGCTCGCCTTTGTGGTCAATCAGGAAGCGCGCCGCGAGCATCGGCGTGATGAGCCGCGCGACCGCGAGCGACACCAGCACCGCAAAGACGGCGGTCCAACCGAACTGTTTGAAGATCAGCCCCGGAATGCCCCCCATCATCGCCGTCGGCAGAAATACCGCGACGAGCGTCATGCTGGTGGCAATCACGGCGAGGCCGATTTCAGTCGCAGCATCCATGGCCGCCTGCCGCGGTGGCTTGCCGCCGCGTATGTGGCGCACGATGTTCTCGACCTCGACGATGGCGTCATCGACGAGCAGCCCAATCACCAGCGACAACGCGAGCATCGTCACCGTGTTCATCGAAAAGCCGAGCCAGTACATGGCCGCAAACGTCGGGATGATCGACAACGGCAAGGCCGACGCGGACACCAGCGTCGCGCGCCAGTCGCGCAGGAACAGCCAGACGACCGCGATCGCGAGCAGCGCGCCTTCCCACAACATATTCATCGACGCGACGTATTCGTGGCGGATCATACGAACCGAGTCGCTGACGAGCGTGAACTTCACCGCAGGATGCGCGGCGCCAAGCGCCTCGACGGACTTGGCGACGGCGTCCGCGACGGCGACTGCGCTGGTGCCCCGCGAGCGTTGGATCTGCACGCAAACGACCGGCACACCGTCGAGCAACGCGAGCTGACTACGATCGGCGACCGTATCCGTGATCGTCGCGATCTGGTCGAGCCGCAAGTGGCGGCCGTCAGGGAACGTGATCGCGAGCCCGGCGAGTTCTTCAGCGCGATTGACGGTTGCGAGCGTTCGCAGCGACTGGCGCGAGTCGCCGATCTCGGCCCGGCCACCCGACAGCTGCTGC
>CAYUMA010000337.1:0-3871 GCA_964445675.1 uncultured Pseudomonadales bacterium
CCGAACGATGCCCGCGTGCGGTTGCGCCAGCTGCCGGACCGGCTGGTCGCAGTGCGGCCCTACCGAGGTGGTTGGTCGCTCGCGCGTTACAAAGAGGAACTCGGCGCGCTGCGCGAGGCGATGCAGCGCGATCGGCTCGGCATTGTCGGCGAGCCGCAGTGGGCGCGCTACAACTCGCCGTTCAGCTTGCCGTTTACACGCCGCAACGAAATCTGGCTCGAGGTCGACTCGCAGTGATCCGGCGAGACGGGCTCACAACGGCGAGGAACGTGCCTGACGCTAACACATTGTCGAAGGGGCGGACGTGAAGAGTGCGGACAAACAAGGCTGGTTGGGCACGGCGGCTGCGCTGGCGGTCGGCGCCGCGATAGCCTATGCGGGCGGACAGGACAGCGTGTATTGGCACGGCTGGCCGCTGTTCGTTTATTGCGCGTTTGTCGCGTACGCCGTGCAGTGGCTCGTATTCGTTCCGTCGTTCCTCGCGCATACGGAACGCTTCTTCGACCTCACCGGCGCGCTGACATTTCTGACGGTCACCGCCTTGGCGCTGTGGGCCGGCACCGGCGACAAGCGCGCCGGCGTCCTTGCGCTGTTAGTCGCGGTGTGGGCGATCCGCCTGGGCAGTTTCCTGTTCCTGCGCGTACGGCGCGACGGTACCGACGGCCGCTTCGACGAACTGAAATACTCGTTTCCTCGCTTCCTGATGACGTGGACGCTGCAGGGTTTGTGGGTGCTGCTGACGCTGGCGGCGGGCCTGGCGGCGATGACCGCGACTCGATCGGTACCGCTCGGCGCGTTGGCTTGGATTGGCGTGGGGCTGTGGTTGGCGGGCTTTGCGATCGAAGCTGCGGCAGATGCGCAGAAGCGCGCATTCAGCCGTGATCCAGAGAATCGCGGCCGCTTCATCACGACGGGGCTCTGGGCGTGGTCGCGGCACCCGAACTATTTCGGCGAGATCACGTTGTGGGTCGGCGTGGCACTGATTGCGGCCGAAGCACTTTCCGGCTGGCGCTGGGTCACGCTGGTCTCGCCGCTGTTTGTATTCGTGCTGCTGAATTTCATCAGCGGCGTGCCGTTGCTGGAGGCGCGCGGCAAGAAGCGCTGGGGTGACGATCCCCAATTCCAGGCGTACAAGGCGCGTACGCCGGTTCTGGTACCCCGCCCGCCGCGCGGCCGCAGTCAGCCCGCGCGATCGACCTGACGACGGCTACGACGCGTTGGCGCTTTCAGGTTGATCGTCACCGCATGGGGCGATCAGAATCTTCGCGTGCAGATCGGAGCCCTGCAGCAGTGCAAAAGAGTTCATGCGCCGCCCGAAACGCGAATGCACTGACCGGTCACCCATGCGGACGCGGGTGAAGTGAGATAGAGCACGGCCGCGCCGAGATCGCGCGGCGTGCCGAGTCGACCGGCGGGCAGACGCAGCATCTTCTCGAGGCCCGGCAGGTCTTTTTCTTCGAGCTTCATGGCCTTCATCATGATTTCCGTCGGCACTGCACCCGGCATGATGCAGTTGACACGAATGCGCGGGCCGAGCTCCTGCGCAAACACCTGCGTCAGCATGTTAGTGCCCACCTTCGCCGCGCTGTAGTGGCCGCTGCCGGGAATCACCATTTCTGCGGCGATCGACGAGATGTTCACGATGCGACCGCCTTCGTTCATGTGGGCGGCGGCGATGCGCGACGCCGAGAAGATCGCGGTCAGATTGAGCGCGATTGTGGCGTCCCACTCTTCCCGCGGCAGCTTCATGAGCGGCATTTGCAGCGGCGAACCGCCGGCATTGTTCACCCAGATGTCGAGCCTGCCGAACTCGTCGATGGCAGCGCGTGCGAGCTGCTCGAGTGCGTCATCGTCGGTGACGTCGGTGGTGACGGCAATCGCCTTGCCGTTGCGACTCACGATCTCGTCGACCACCGCGTTGATCTCGTGGGTCCGGCGCGCCGCGCACACGACGGATGCACCCGCACTTGCGAGCACTTTCGCGATGCCTTCACCGATGCCGCGGCCCGCACCGGTGATGACCGCAACCTGACCGTCCAGCGAAAACAGTTCGTCGATCAATTGCATGCATCCCTCCGTAGCCCTGCCGTCAGCGGGCAGTTTCCCGTGAACGTGATCTCCACGGTACCCTCGCTTTCGGGAGTTTCAGCCAGCCTGAACGCGCGTGCCGCGGGAAACGAGTTCGTGCCGCGCGATCTTCCATGCGCCGTCGATGCGCTTCATGTCGGTTACGTAGGTCGCCCACAGAGTCAGCGTCGTGTTCGGCTTGTCTTTCAGATAGTGCAGGGCCTGTACGTCCGTGCGGCAGTGGGCCGTGTCGTCCTGCACGGTTGCGAGCTGCGGCCCCAGCATGTGTTGCGTCGGCCCGTATTGCGCCAGCGCGGTTTCGACGTACGTGGCCCACGCGTCGACGCCGCGGTACACCGCAGGGCCGAACCCGACGACTTCGACGTCGGTGGCGAACACGGATCTGTACAACGACATGTCGCGTTCGTCCACGCCCTTGGCGTACTTCAGCATCACGTCCATCAGTTCGATTCGATCGGCCACGTATTGCGTGTTGTTCAACATTCCTCCTGGCATCGTGATTACTGTGCCGCCAAAGCAACGGCAACAAACCATAAACAGAACTACGCCGCACTACTCTTGGATCGCGGCAGTTCAGGTATCCACCGGCAGCGTCAGATAGCTGCGATAGATGAAGTCGCGGTGTTCGAGCAGCGCCGGATTGATCGCCGCCGCGATGTGCGCGGGCGCGTCCGAGTACGCCTGTCGCAGCCCATCGGGCATCGGACAGGCTTCGGGCGGCAGCGGCGCAACGATCGCCACCATCGTGGCCCAGTAGAGATCGACCGCCGACAGCGCTTCGCCGACCAGATAACGTCGGCCGAGTGCGCGCTGCCCGCGCCACTGCTCGGCGAACAGCGCGAGTACGTCGAGGATCCGCTGCGGCGCGCGCTTCGCATCCTCGGGCGTGTAGCCGTAGTCCCGGCCGCGCAGTTTCGCGAAGCCGCTGTTCCGGTCCATCTTGTCGAACATCATCAACCGACGGCACCACACGAGGCCGTCTTCGCTCATCAATTCGTTGGCGAGCCCGAACATCAGGACTCGGTCCGGCGACGCTTGCGGAATCAGCCGCGGCGTCGGCGCCAGGCGCTCGGCGAGGTGCAGGATTTCGAGCCAGCCGGGACGCGCGCGTTCGTCGTCGTACATCGCGACCGGCGCATTCGCGTGGCCGGTCCATTCGCGCAGCGCCGCATCGGTGACGCCGGGACGCTGTGCGACGCGTGCGAACGGAATTTTCTTCACGTCGAACACGGCTTTGGCGGCTTCCGTCCACGGCGCGCCCGGCAGACCGGCCGTGAGCACGAGGCGCAGGCCGCGCATCTGCTGCGCCGATTCGATGTCGACATACTCGGCCATGTCAGCCGCGCCGGAAATCGCGGATCACGCTGCCCGGGCGCTGTCCGGTGTGATAGCCGTTCTCCACCACCACACGACCCGCGACGATCGTCGCGTCGTAGCCTCGACTCTTGACGATGAAACGCGCGCCGTTGTGCGGGAAATCGTGCACGAGTTCGGGTTGGCACGTTTCCAGACCGGCGTAGTCGATGACGTTCAGATCGGCGTGCCAGCCGACGCGGATTTCACCGCGTTGTTTGAGCCCGAGCACCTGCGCCGACTTACCGGTAATGCGATGCACGGCTTCCGGCAGCGTGTACACACCGCGCTTGCGCGTCAGGTCGCTGAGCAGAAACGTCGGCGAGTCCGCATCGATCAGAATGCCGACGTGCGCGCCGGTGTGCGGGAAATCGTGCACGAGTTCGGGTTGGCACGTTTCCAGACCGGCGTAGTCGATGACGTTCAGATC
>CAYUMA010000338.1:0-3742 GCA_964445675.1 uncultured Pseudomonadales bacterium
TGCCGCTGATGTCGTTACCGGAAGGGGCGGGCGACTTCATTCGTTCGTTGCCCGTGGCGGTCGTAGCCACGATCGCGTCGTCGCTGATCGTGTCGCTGACGATCGTGCCATTCCTCGCGAGTCGGGTGCTGCCGAAGTCGGTCGCGGGCCAGTCGAACGTGTTCCTCGACGGCGTGATGGGTGCTATCCATCGCAGCTACCGTCCGGCGCTGCACATCGCGTTGGGCTGGCCGCGCGCGACAGTCGCAGCTGGGCTCGCGCCGTGTGCGATCACGATGCTGCTGGTGCCCAAACTCGGCTTCAGTCTGTTTCCCGAAAACGACAGTCCCTACTTTCTCGTCGATGTCGAACTGGCGCAAGGCAGCGCTGTCAGCGAGACCGATCGTGCGGTGCTGTTTGCGGATGGTTTGCTCGCAAAGAACCCGCAGTTCGTCTGGCGCTTCGCAAATACCGGCCGCGGCAATCCGCAGATCTACTACAACGTGTTTCCGGAAGAGCAGCAGTCGAACGTGGGCTCGATCTACGTACGCTTCGATCGCTGGGAGACGGTTGCGGGCCATACAACGCTCGAAGCGCTGCGCGCACAGCTCAAGGAGTATCCGGGCGCGCGCTTCAACGTGCGTCGGTTCGAAAATGGACCGCCGATCGAAGCGCCGATCGCGGTGCGCGTACGTGGCCCGGATATTCACACCCTGACCGAAATCGCCTCCGACGTCGAACGACGGGTCCGTGCGACACCGGGGACGCGCGACGTATCCAATCCGTTGGCAGCGCGCCTCGTCGATCTGGACATGAACATCGACGTGGCCGCGGCGAGCCTACGCGGCGTACCGGCGGGCTCGATCGATCAAACCTTGCGGATCGCGATTGGTGGCGTATCGGTTGCCGCGTTTCGCGATCCGGTCGGAGATTCGTATCCCGTCGTGTTGCGCGCCCCGCGCGACAACGTGATGACGGTCGAAGATCTCGATCGGCTGTACGTCTGGAACGAAAGCGGCGCCGCATCGCCGATCGCCGAACTCGCGAGTCCGCAACTGCAGTCGGGTCCTGCGCAAATCAACCGGTTCGAGCGTGAACGAACCGCGACGATCCGCGCGTATACGCAGTTTGGACAACTGACGTCCCAGGTGACGAAGGACGTCGCCGAACAACTCGCGAACGTGCGCTTGCCGGCAGGTTATTCGCTCACCTTCGGCGGTCAGGCGGAAGCACAGAAACGCAGCTTCGGTGGTTTGTTGCCCGCAACGATGGTGGCGCTGTTCGGCATCATGGCGGTCTTGCTGCTCGAGTTCCGCTCATTCGCGGTGACCGCGGTCGTCGCGTTCGTGATTCCATTCGGCATCATGGGGGGGCTCGTGGCGCTCGCGATTGCCGGCGAGTCTTTGTCGTTCACCGCGATGATCGGGTTTGTTGCGCTTGTCGGCATCGAGATCAAGAACTCGATCCTGCTCGTCGAATTTGCCAATCAACAACGCGCGCGCGGCGCTGCGTTGCGCGAAGCGATCGAACGCGCCGGCGAAGTGCGTTTCCTCCCGGTTCTGCTGACGTCGTTGACGGCGATCGGCGGATTGACGCCGCTCGTGTTCGAACGCTCGCCGCTGTATTCGCCGTTGGCGATGGTGTTGATCGGCGGGCTGATCAGCTCGACGTTGATCGCACGGATCGTGACACCGGCGATGTACCTGTTGCTGGCTCCGAAAGACGCACCGGCGGTCGACGCAGGGCAGGCGAACCAGGGAGGCTTGGGCGTCGCGTAGCCGCGAAGTCTCCGCGCGCAAGACGCTACGTCAGACCCCTCGACGCGGACGTTAGCGCGAATCAGTGTTAGCCTCGCCGCGATTCACACGGGTGGGGATCTCATGAACGGAGCGAAAAAGCGGCCGGGTCACGCCGAAAACACGCACGAAGTTGGCGGGCGTTACGCACACTATGTCCTCTTCGTGCTGATCCTCGTCTACATCTTCAATTTCATCGACCGCAACATCCTTTCGATTCTCGCGGAAGACATCAAGGCGGATCTGGGTATCTCCGATGCGCAGATGGGGTTCCTGTACGGCACCGTTTTCGCCGTGTTCTATGCCGTGTTCGGCATTCCCCTTGCCCGTTTCGCCGACGTTGGGTCGCGGCGCAGTCTGGTTGCTGCCGGACTTGCGTTCTGGAGTGTGATGACCGCTGTTTCCGGGCTCGCGCGGTCGTTTGTGGCCCTGACTGCATGCCGCATCGGGGTCGGCATCGGCGAAGCGAGCGCGTCGCCGGCCGCGTACTCGATGCTCGCGGACTACTACCCGCCGAAGCGGCGTGCCACCGCGATTGCCACCTACGCGGGAGGCGTCTACATCGGTGCGGGGATCGGCCTCTTTCTGGGCGGACTCATCCTCGATACGTGGGGCACCCGTTATCCGATTGCGACCGACGCACCGTTTGGTCTGCGCGGATGGCAAGTAGCGTTCATGGTCGTGGGTATTCCGGGCATTTTTCTCGCGGCCTGGGTGCGTACGCTGCGTGAACCCATTCGTGGCATCAGTGAAGGCCTGATCGCGCAAAGGCACTCCGCACCGTTTCGTGTGCTGCGCAATGAACTCATTGCCATCATTCCGCCGCTGAACCTGATCGGCATCCGCCGCAATCCTCGCGCATTGATGGTGAATCTGGCTGCGGCGTTGTGCGTGGCTGCCCTCGCATGGCTCTTGATTGAACTGACCGGCAGCGTTGCACAATGGGTCGCTTCGGGGTTCGGCGTGTACGTGACCTTCTCGTGGGCGCAGTCGCTCAAGCTGCGTGATCCGGCCACATTCGGTCTGATGTTCCGCTCGAAATCTTTTGTCTACACGATGCTCGCCTTCCCAATGACGGCGTTCGTCGGCTATGGCGCAGGCTTTTGGATACCGCCGTTGTTACTGCGGCTACACGATGTCAGCGCAACGCAAGTCGGTCTGTACATCGGCCTCGGCGCCGCGTTCGGCGGCTTCATCGGCATCGTGTTGGGCGGTTTTTTGGCAGACCATCTCAAGCAGAAGTTTCCCAGCGGTCGGCTGGTGCTGGGCTATATCTGCATCCTTGGCGCGGCGCCGCTGCTGCTGCTGCTGCTCTACACCGACAGCCTGGTCGTCGCATTCTGGCTGAACTTCCTGCTGACGATGTTCAGCGCGTGCGGCGGTGGCGTGCCGCCGAGTACCGCCGCCGACCTCGTCATGCCGCGCATGCGTGCGGTCGCTGGGGCCTACTACATTCTGATGAACACCTTCATTGGCCTTGCGCTCGGACCGTATGTGATGGGTCAAATGTCGGACATGTTCCAGTCGAGCGGCATGGGCGACGCGGATGCGCTGCGCAGCGCGATCGCGGTATCCCTGGTCACATTCATTCCGGCCCTTGTGTTCCTGGTGCTCGCCCAGAAACACCTGCCACGTGACGAAGCGAGCCGGCTACAACGCGCGCGGGCACTTGGCGAGCCGATGCAGGATGCCGCAATCCCAGGCGTCGGCAGCTGATTCGGCGCGCCACAGTAGACCTGTTGGGCCCCCGAACGGATTCCGCGAGGTGTACCCGCCTCGTTAAGTCGCGCGAATCAACTGTCGGCGTTGACGCCCTCGCGCGGTTGCACCTACACTCCGATGACGCCGCGGTTTTACGCGGCTCTGCATGACGCACATGACCAACCTGGGGAGGGGGCGGTCGATGAATCGGTTTACGCTGTTCCTGCCCGTGGCTTTGATCTCCGCGAGTGCATTTGCGGTCGAAT
>CAYUMA010000339.1:0-9423 GCA_964445675.1 uncultured Pseudomonadales bacterium
CCAGGTTGACACGGCCTTCCAGATTCAGCGTCGCAATCCAACCGATCGGCCGCGGCGCAACGAGCGCGTTGAGGGGATTGTATTTTAGCGGCGCGGGCTTCAGATCGATGCGCGGATCGTAGTGCATGCTTGGCTTGATCGTTCAGTCGCGCAACAGGCCGCTCGCGCGCAGCAGCGCGTCGAGTCGCCGTTCGAGCTCCGGCGTCGCCGGCACCATCGGCAGTCGATGTTCGTTGCGGGGGATGATGCCGAGGCGCTTCGCCATGTATTTGATCGGAATCGGATTGGTGTCCCAGAACACCGCGCGATTCAGTTCGAGCAGGTCGTAGTGGGCGCGCCGGCCGGCGGCGAGATCACCCGATGCGGTCGTCTCGTAAAGGCGCGCGACCGGACCGGGCACAAGATTGCCGACGGCATTCATCAGGCCGCACGCGCCCAGCGCCAGCATAGGGAAGCTGAGCTCTTCGAGGCCGACAAAAATGCGGAATTCCGGCCCGAGGCGCGCGAGGCAGTCGGAGACGAACGCGAGGTCGGTCGATGCGTGCTTCATGCCGACGAAGTGCGGCACCCGCGCGGCGATTTCGACGAGTGTCGATAGCTCGACATTGACCGCCGCGCGCACCGGGATGTGATAGATCATCAGCGGCAGATCGCTGCGGCGTCCGAGTGCCACGTAATACTCGACGAGCCCACGCTGCGGCGGCCGGATGTAGTACGGCGTGACGATCAACAGCGCATCGACGCCGGCCTTTGCCGCGAAATCGGTCAACGCGCAGGACTCGGCAAACGACTGCGAGCCGGTTGCCGCGACGATCTGTGTGCGCCCCTTAGCGCAGTCGACAGCGGTCTTGACGAGTCGATTGCGCTCCTCGACGGTCAACGTACTTGGTTCGGCGGAGGTGCCGTTCACGAGAATGCCGTGGCCGCCCTCGGCAATGTGGCGTTCGACGAGCGTGGCGTAGGTGTCGTGGTCGACCGCGCCATCCTTGAACGGCGTGATCAGCGGCGTGATCGATCCGCGCAGAGACTTGGTGTCGAGCGTGATCATCGGCGCGTCACGTGCGGTTCGTCGCGAAGCCGGCATCGACGCCGAGGATGCGACCGGGTTGATCGAGACTCTCCTGCCACAACAGCGACTCCATGTAGATGTTCAGCGGCTGGTCCTGAATCGTCAGTTCGTACACCGGGGACGCGTCATACGACGCGTGATTGTGCACGGCCCAGCCGGGTGCGGAGACCATCAGATCACCGGCCGACCACTCGTAGCGTTTGCCTTCGACGCGGCTGTAGCCCGAACCGTGGAAGTAGTAGTTGATCGCCGAAGACACGTGCCGGTGCGGCCGATCGACGATGCTCGGCGGACGGATCGTCATCGTCGCGAAAAAGTTCGGCGTGGTGCCGTTGAAGCGCTCGGTTTTCGAGTTGTACAGCAGATACAGGCGCCGGCCGACGTACGTCTCGCCGAGCGCTTCGAGCTTGTCGAGGTTTGTCTTCACGGTTTGCCACGGCCAGTGCAACACGCGCGATGCGACGGCCGGCGGATTGATCAACGTCTCGTACGGCATCAGCGCGGCGCCATCGTCGCCGATTTGAAACGTCGGCAGCTGCAGCGTCGGTGCATGCGCGGTGCGTTCGACATGCGCGCGCGCCGGTTGCGGATCGTCCTCGACGAGATGCACACGCATCATTTCGAGCAGCGCCGCGTTCGAATAGGTCAGGCGGACTTGTAGCTCTTTCGTGTCGTTGACGTGGCGATAGGTCGCATAAGACGGGTGATTCCAGACGTCGTATTGTGCAAACGCAATGCGCCGATCCCCGACCAGCGTCGTGCCGCCGCCGCGGATGCAGAAGTTGACCTGGGTCGAGTTGTGCCGGATCGGCACCGTTTCTTCGCCCGGTTTCAGTACGTCGAGACTCACCTGCACACCGGGCGTGAGCCCGCGTCCGGGGGTCGGCGCGTTCGGGTGCACGAACAACGCGCTGCGGCGTCCGCTGCCGGGGCGTGGCGCATCGGCCAGACGCTCGATTTCACGGTCGATCAGCGCACGCGTGATCAATACCGGCGGCCAGTCGCGCGCGGGTTTGGCGCGCTCAGGATTGCAGTGCGCAGGCGTCGACGTATCCGCATCGACGATGGTGACTTCGGGTCGCGTCATGTCGGTTTCCTCGTGCGGTGCCGAGCGGTTGAAAAGCTTTGGCATAAAAGTATTATCGCACCGATCGATCGGCGTCAATCGGGCGACGGACATGAACGACATTACGAATCTGGTGTGGCCGGCGGAGGGCAACACGCGGGTTCCGTATCGGATCTATTCCGACCCCGCCGTCTTCGAACGCGAGATGGAGCGGATTTTTCGCGGCCCCGGCTGGGCGTACGTCGGGCTCGAAATCGAGATTCCGAATTCCGGCGATTTCAAGGTCACGCGCGTCGGCATCACGTCGGTCGTCATCACGCGCGACGCGAACGGCGCGATCCACGGCTTCGTCAATCGGTGCGCACACCGCGGCGTGAAGGTGTGCCGGCACGAGTTCGGCAACACCCGCTTCTTCGTCTGTCCATACCATCAGTGGTCGTATGACGCGACCGGCGCCTTGCGCGGCGTGCCGTTCATCAAGGGCGTCAATCACCTCGGCGGGATGCCAGACGATTTCGATCGCGCTGATTACGGTCTACCGCGGCTGGCGATCAGCACGCGCAACGGCGTGATCTTCGCGTCGTTTCACCAGGACGCGCCGGCGCTTGCGGACTATCTCGGCGAAACCAACACGCACTACTTCGACCGGGTATTCGATGGTCGCGGCCTTACGTTGCTCGGCTATTCGCGGCAGCTGATCCCGGGCAACTGGAAGCTGATGTTCGAGAACATCAAGGATCCCTACCACGCGTCGCTGTTGCATGTTTTCCTCGTGACGTTCGGACTCTTCCGCGCCGATCAGAAGTCGCAGGTGCGGATGGACCCGACCGGCCGCCACGCGTTGTTGATATCGCAACGCGGCGCGACGCAGGCGAGCGCGGCGACGCGCGACATCGCCAATCTGCGCGAAGATTTTGTGCTGCAGGACAAACGCCTGCTCGATCCCGTCAAGGAATTTCCCGACGATGCGACAGTCGTGATGCAGACGATCTGGCCGAATCTGATCGTGCAACAGCAGTCCAATACGCTCGCGCTGCGCCAGATTCAGCCGCGGGGTCCCGGCTCGTTCGAATTGCATTGGACGTTTTTTGGATACTCGACCGACGACGCAGCGATGACGCAGCGCCGGTTGCGACAGGCGAATCTGATGAGTTCGGCGGGCCTCGTCTCCGGCGACGACAGCGAAGTGATCAAGCTGACTCAGCTCGGCGTCGAGCGGCATCCGGAGGACGCGGGCGTGCTGTTGATGGGCGGGCGCGAAGCACAAGACACGCCGCACATGGTGACCGAGACGGCGCTGCGCGCGTTCTATTCGCATTACCGCGACGTGATGGGATTCTAGGCGGTGGTCGACGTCGCGCTGCAGTTCGAAGTTGAAGCGCTTTACTCGCGTTATGCGGCGCTGCTCGACGACGGCCCGTTGCTCGAGTGGCCGGAGCTATTCGCCGAAGTGTGCCTTTATGTCGTAGTTCCGCGCGACAACTTCGACCGGGGTCTGCCACTGTCGATCATCCGCTGCGAAAGTCGCGGCATGCTCGTGGATCGAATCCGCGCCGTGCAGGAGACGATCATGCACGAGCCGCGGTATCTGCGGCACCAAGTCACGAACGTCCGCGTGACGGAAACTGGCAGCGGTCGGATCGAAACGCGCGCGAACTACAGCGTCATCGAAGTGCTGCCCGACGAGTTGCCGCGGATCCTCAGCGTTGGGCGCTACATCGACGCGCTCCAACGACGCAGCGATGGCGCCCTCGAGTTCACCGAAAAGCGCTGCGTCTACGACTCGGTGCTGGTGCCTAATACGATTGTTTATCCGCTTTAGTGGACCTTGTCCGCTCTAACAGAGCGAGCGGGCGGCCATCCCGCCCGCAATCGCGGTGTTGTCTACCAGTGGAACGTCACCGTCGCGCCATAAGTCCGCGGCGACTGGTACGTATTGAGCTGTTGTCGGAACGGTGCGAACGCGACGATGTGAGTCTTCACGATCTCGTCCGTCAGGTTTTTGCCCCACAGCGCGAACTCCCACGCACCATCCGGCGCGCGTAGCGCGACGCGTCCGTCGTAGAGGTCGTAGCTCGGCTGGATCTCGTTCACCGTGTTGGAGGCTTCGAAGTACATCTTCGATTGATTCGTGTAGTCGAAACGGACGAACCACTCGAGATCGTTGGAGACCGCAACGGTGTACTGCGCGCCGATGTTCGTCTTGTTCTCCGGGGCGCGCGGCAATGTGTTGCCGGTGAAAACCCCGGTGGCGCCCGTTGCGAAATCGGTGAACTCGGCGTCGAGCCACGTGTGGTTCGAGTTGATGACCAACCCGGGGAACGGGTGCCCGGTGATCTCGATCTCGAAGCCGTCGATCTCGGCGTCGGCGGCGTTACCGATGACGACACAGCACAGCGGCACCAGCTGCGAGACCTGCAGATCCTCGTAATCCGTGTGGAACGCGGCCGCGTTGACGCGCAACTTGTTCTCGAACCACTGGGACTTCGCGCCGAGTTCGTACGACCATGCGAACTCGGGGTCGTATGGGATCGCCGCGCTCGCACCCGTGCCCGCGGTGCCCTGGAAACCGCCGCTCTTGAAGCCGCGCGAGGCGCTGGCGTACACCATCGCTGCGTCGGTCACGGTCCACTCCGCGACGAAGCGCGGCGTGAATGCATCCCAGTGTTCCGAAGTGCTGACGCTGTAGGGGACCGACAGCGGCGGTGGCAACCCCGGTCCCGCGAGCAGGATGCCGGCGAGGTCGACGTTCTTCGATTCCCACGTCATACGCGCGCCGGCGATCAATCTCAGCGTGTCGAGCAGTTGGTAACCAACCTCGCCGAAAATCGCGGCGCTGTCCGAATCGACGTCCTGCGGGAACGACGCCCTGCCGGTCTGCGCCGGGGCCGGGAACCGCTGGTCGAGTAGTTCGTTGCGGTTGATCTGTTCGGTCAGGTAGTACAGACCCGCGATCCCATCCAGTTTGTTGTCCATCGCGGTGAACGCGAGGCGCAATTCCTGGCTGATCTGATCCGAGTCTTCGATGTTACGGTTGATCGACTCGATCTGGGTCGGCGGATTGACGGGGTTGCTGAAGAACGGATCTTCGAAATTGAAGTGCGCCTGGCGGTACGCCGTGATCGACGTGATCGTGCCGAGGTCCATCGTCCAGTTCGCCTCCAGCGAAATGCCGGCGACGTCACGATCGAGGCTGCCGTCGATGATGGCGTTGACCTCACGCGGATCCGGATCGACGCCGATGCAATGGACTCCGCCATTGAAGCTTGCATTGCAGACGTTGTCGCGCGGCTTGCCGGCTTGTTCCTGCCGCGTCGCATCGCCGCGGATGATGAACTCGAGCGAATCGCTCGCGGTGATGAGCAATGACGCGCGCGCGCCGACGATGTCTTCGTCATCGACGTTGTTGCCGGTTGTTTTGTTCCTCGTGTAACCATTGTGCTGCCGGCTGATCACGCCACCGGCGAACGACACCGAATCCGACAGCTTCCGGTTGAAACGGCTGCGGATCTCCGTCAGGTCGTAGTTGCCGTACGTCAGCGCCATGTCCA
Source organism: uncultured Pseudomonadales bacterium (assembly GCA_964445675.1). GTDB lineage: Bacteria > Pseudomonadota > Gammaproteobacteria > Pseudomonadales > Azotimanducaceae > DATJGR01. The sequence goes on from CAYUMA010000339.1 coordinate 5,687, forward strand.
CCCAGTTGTCCTGCGACGGTCTGCGGGTGATCAGGTTGACGAGGCCGCCGACGACGTTCTTGCCGAACAGCGTCCCTTGCGGCCCGCGTAATACCTCGACGCGCTCGAGGTCGAGCAGATCCAGATTCGCACCGCCGCCACGGCCGATGTAGACGCCGTCCAGGAACGTCACGACCGATGCGTCGCCCGCGGCGTTCGAATCGATGCCTTCCGTGCCGATCCCGCGGATCGCGATATTCGATTCCGCCGGATTGACTTCGGTCGCGACCATGCCGGGCGTGCGCTGCGCGACGTCGACCATCGCCTCCATCCGGTTGACCCGCAGCTGTTCATCGGTGAACACGCTCGTCGCGATCGGCACCGTCTGTTGGTCCTGTGCGACCTTCTGCGCCGTGATGATCACGACCTCGACGGTGTCCTTGGCCTTTGCTTCTTCAGCAGCAGTGACTTGTGCAGTTGTCAGCGCGCCCGCGACGGCAATAGCAATGCTCAACAGATATCCATATCCATTTCGATTCATCGATGATCTCCCCAATAGGCGACGGTATTTTGAGACCGAATCCTTATACTATGCAAGCTAAGCACGCGCGGAAAGACACTGATGCAGGAACAGCCCTGGCCCAAACCCGCGTATTCGTGGTGGGTCGTGGCCGTATTGCTGCTCGCGTACACGGTGTCGTTCATCGATCGAACGATCCTCAGTCTGTTGATTCCGTCGATCCGGCAGGCGCTGCAGATCTCCGACACGCAGGTGAGCCTGCTCGTCGGATTTTCGTTTGCGATCTTCTATACGTTGCTCGGACTGCCGCTCGGCCTTGCGGCCGATCGCGGCAATCGCCGGCGGCTCATCGTCGCGGGCATCACGATCTGGAGCATCTTTACCGCCGCGTGCGGCCTGGCGAACACGTATTGGACTCTGTTTCTCGCGCGGATCGGCGTTGGTGTCGGCGAAGCATCGCTGTCGCCATCCGCGTATTCGCTGCTCGGTGATTATTTTCCGAAAGAGAAGCTCGGTCGCGTCATGGCGATCTATTCGATCGGCGTACCGCTCGGCGCGGGGGTCGCGCTCATTTTGAGCGGCCTCGCGATCAAGGCGATCGAGGCGTGGCCCGCCGTGACGCTGCCCGGATTCGGCGTGCTCGAACCGTGGCGGCTCACGTTCCTGTTCGTCGGTTTGCCGGGGCTGCTGGTGGCGTTGCTGATGCTGACGGTCAAGGAACCGATGCGGCGGGGCGCAGCCGCGGTGTCGGGGCGGGGAATCAACGAACTCGTCGGGTTTGTCCGGCAACAGTGGCGCGCACTGCTGCCGCATTTCGCGGGACTGTCGGCACTGACGTTCGTCATCTACGGATACATGGCGTGGATTCCCACGTTTTTTGCGCGCACGTACGGCGTGAAACCGGCGGACATCGCACTGGTTTACGGCCTGACGACCGCTATTTGCGGCGCCATTGGACTGTTGTTAGGCGGTGCGTGGGCCGATCGGCTGTTCTCGCGCGGCGTGCTCGACGGCCATCTGCGGACGGTGCGCTGGGCGGTCGTCGCGTCGGCGCCGTTTCTGATCGCGATGCCACTGATGCCGAGTTCCACACTCGCGGCACTGATGTTCGCCCCGGCGTTTTTGCTGGCCTCGATGCACGGCGGCGTGGCCGGCGCGGCGCTGCAGATCATTTCGCCGAATCGTTTACGCGGCCAGATCACGGCGCTGTACTTTTTCGTCGCCAATCTGATTGGCCTCGGCCTCGGTCCCACCGCGGTTGCGCTGGTGACCGACTACGGATTCCGCGACGACGCTGCGCTGCGCTATTCACTCGCCGTCGTTGCTGCGACGGCCTTACCGATTTCCGCGCTGATACTGACGCTGGGATTTCCCGCGTTCCGGCGCGCTGTCCTGATAGGAGGCAACACATGACGACACCGCTCGTAACCCGATTCTTGTGCGAAGCGACGATCGAACTGCGCGCCGGCGGTCCGATCTCGTTGGGAACATCGCCGTGGAGCGCGCGTCGCGTCAGCGACATCGCGGGCGGTCGTTTCGAGGGTCCGCGGCTGCGCGGACGCATCTGTCCGAGCGGCGCGGACTGGGCCGAACGGGGCGCCGGTCCGAACGGCGAGTCGATGGTGCGCATCGACGTGCGATCGTTATGGGAAACGGATGACGGTGCGTCGATTCACGTCACGTACGGCGGCCGCCTCATCATCCCGGCGGCGGTGCAGCCGGACTTCGCGGACCCGAAGCGCCTCGATCAGCTGGACGAATCACGCTATTACTTTCGGACCAATCCGCTGTTCGAAACGGGATCGCCACAGTACGCGTGGTTGAACATGCTCGTGTCCGTCGGTGTGGGCCGACGGACAAGCACGGGCGTGGTCTATCGGATCTACGAGGTCGCCTGAACGGACACGATCGACGTCGCGATTAGCCGGCCGCGACCGAGTGCGGCTCGCAGTTGACGTCCTTTTCGTTCATCTCGCGGGTCCACGCGGCGAATTCGAGCTGAATGCCGTCGGGATCCAGGAAATAGATCGAACGCACGAACGTCGACGGCGAGAGTTCGGGGCTCGCCTGATTCGGCGAATCGTCGTGGTTGACGACGCGCGTCACGTCGACGCCGGCTTTCGCCAGACGTTCGCGGTACTCCTCGATCTTGTCGGGCGATACGTCGAACGCAACGTGATTCATCGTCGCGTTCGCGGTCGTGATCGAGCCGCGCGTCACGAGATTTGCCGGATGCGTCACGCCCGGCACCGACTCGGGTGAATCCGGAAACCAGAAAAACGCGAGCGAGTCGCCGTTACCGATGTCGAAGAAGAAGTGCTGACCCATGCCGCGGGGCAGGTCGATCGTCTTCGTCAGCGGCATGCCGAGCACACCGGAATAAAAATCGACGGTGCGTTTCATGTCTTTGCATGTCAGCGCCAGATGATTGATACCGCGAATTTCGAATTTCTTGTTTTGTCTCGTCGCCATGGACTTTGCTCCTCTGTGGGCATTTGTGTCGATATGTCCGAAGTCTACGCCGCCGAATCCTTAGTAGGCAAACCATCGGCGGACCGCGCGCCTTTGGCGCGCTTGACCGCGTTTACGCTTTCTTCCACGCGCTGCCGGCCCAGTCTGCGACCGCGCCGCCCGCGGGGACCGGCACTTCGCGGATGCGTTCGTCGACGTCGTCGAACTCCAGCCGCAACGCTTTGCACGACACCGCGTGCAGGTTGTATGCGAGCGAGTGATACGTGATTTCGAGGATGTCCTCGTCGGAGAAGTGGCTCTTCAGCGCCGCGAACGTGGCGTCCGGGACGCGGCCGCCTTCGAGGATCAGGCAATCGACATACGCGAGCAGCGCGCGTTCGTTCGGCGCGAACGCGTCGGAAACCGACCACGACGGAATCGCCGCGATCTGCGCTTCGCTGACCTTCCAGCGGCGCGCGGCCTTGCAGTGTTGTGAGTAGACGAATTGACTCGCCTGCGTGAACCCGACGCGCATCAGCGCAAGTTCGCGGATCTTCGGATCGAGCTGGCTGACGCTCTTGTCTGCGAACATGCCGAACATGCCGAACTGGCTGGTCGCGTGATCGAATATGAACGGCCGCAGCGCAAACACCGTCCACCAGTTGCCGGGCGTGCCGGTCGCGGTGCCGGGTTGTGTAACGGGGTCGCGTTCGCCGAACAGCTGGTCGTAGTACTTCTTGATCGTGCCCGTCGCCTGCGCGCGCGTGACTTGTTTGAGTCTTGGCAT
>CAYUMA010000340.1:0-11088 GCA_964445675.1 uncultured Pseudomonadales bacterium
CTCGCATCGCAGGTGCGCGAGTTGAAATCGGCAACCCAGAATGCCCCGGAAGCTGCCCCTTCTGCCGCCAAACCCGCGACGTCGAAACCGCAGGGATTGTTCGCCGCGCCGCCGCAGCGGATCGACGAATTGCAGCAGATCCATGGGATCGGCGCCGGCTTCGAGCGGGGTCTGAACAAGCTCGGCATCTATCAGTTCAGCCAGCTCGCCGGCGTATCGACGCAAGAGATCGCGTGGATCGAGGCACACCTGCCGACGTTCCATGGACGGGTCGAGCGCGACGACTGGCCGGGACAGGCGGCCGCGTTGCTGGCGTCGTCGGAACACGCGGAATGGTCGTTGCGCGCTCAGGGCGACGCTGCGTCGCTGTCGCCGAGCATCAACTGACACTACGGGCTTCAGCCAACCTAAGGTCAGCGCGTAGACTCCCCGGATGCAGACGCGACGGCTCGGTGTGATCGGCGACGTGCACGGCGAACATCGTCGCCTCGACGCTGCACTCAATTTCATCATTGGCGCCGGCGTCGATGCGATCTGCTGCACCGGAGACGTTGCCGATGGGCAGGGCTGCGTCGACACGTGCTGCGCGTTGCTGGAGTCGGCGGACGTGCTGACCGTGGCCGGCAATCACGATCGCTGGCTGCTCGCGGATCGGATGCGCTCTGTACCACACGCGCATGATCGCGCCCAACTCAATGGCGCGAGTCTCGACTATCTCGCAGCACTGCCGGTGATGCGCCGCATCGAAACGCCGTCAGGTAGCGCGCTGCTGTGTCATGGCGTCGGCGAAAACGATCTGCGCAAAGTGTGGCCCGGTTCGGCGCGGATGCCGGTCGAGCGCAGCCCGGAGCTCGATGCGTTGATCGCGCGTGGCGACACACACTGGGTCATCAACGGCCATTTGCATTACCGCGTGATCGTCAATTTCGAGCGGCTCACAGTGCTCAACGCGGGCACGCTGAAAGGTGAACATCGTCCGGGCGTGTCGATCCTCGACTTCGATTGCGGCACTGCCACGGCATTCGAGTTTGGCACCGAGGGGTCGCTGCATCGCGTCGCGGAGCGCCCGTTGCGCGACGATGCGGAGCGTCGCGTCTGGTGCGACACCCAGGAATTCGATGGCGCCTGGACGCCCGTGACCTTGTACGCGACGTAGCGAGACCGCGATTGCGCGAACCCGCGACCGCGCGGAAAACGGGCAATTTGGGCCCGAACGCAGATATACTGCGCGCCAATCTAGCGATGAGACCTCCCATGGCGATCAAGCCGAAGACCCCGTCTTCCCCGGAAGCTCGTAAACAGATCGAAAAGGACGTCGCCGCGTTTCTGAAGTCGGGCAAGAAAATTCAGCGAATTCCGTCTGGCGTCAGTGGCCAGGACGGTTTGGGCAACCGCAAACAGCTGGTGCTCGGACCGAGCTCGAAAGCCAAGGGTTAGCACCTCCCGCGCCGCGCACCATGACCGGCATCAACGACTATGAACGTTGTGACGCCCTGGGTCTGGCGCAGCTGATCCGTGACCGTGAATTGAGCGCCGCCGAGGTGCTCGATGCAGCGATCGCCCGCGCGGACGCCGTCAATCCCCGCATCAATGCGGTCGTGTCGAAGTGCTACGCCGCTGCGCGCAGGCAAGCGGGGCTGCCGCTGCCCGATGCGCCGCTCGCCGGCGTGCCATTTTTGATCAAGGACATCACGTATCTGCAGGGACTGCCGAGTACGTCGGGCAGCCGGCTGTTTGCCGACTTTGTGCCGGACCACGATTCCGAGATCGTCGCGCGTTATCGCGCGGCGGGTCTCTTGCTCTTCGGTAAGACCAACACACCCGAATTTGGCCTCAACGTGACGACGGAACCTGTGCTGTTCGGCGCCACGCGCAATCCGTGGAATCTCGCCAAGACGTCGGGTGGGTCGAGCGGCGGTGCCGGCGCCGCGGTCGCCGCCGGTGTCCTTCCGGCCGCGCATGCGACCGACGGCGGCGGGTCGATCCGCATCCCGGCTTCATGCTGCGGCCTCGTCGGCCTGAAGCCGACGCGCGCGCGCAACCCGTCGGGCCCGGATGTCGGGGAGGGTTGGGGTGGCATGTCGACCGGTCACGTCGTCTCGCGCAGCGTCCGCGACAGCGCCGCATTCCTCGATGCGACGCATGGACCGGCCGTTGGCGATCCTTATTGCGCGCCCGCCTTCGACGGTTCGTTCCTCGCGAGCTGCGGCGATGCGCCGCGGCGCCTGCGCATTGCGCTCGACACGAATTCGTTGACGGACGCACCGACCCATCCGAACTGCATTGCCGCGGCCGCGCATGCGGCCAAGCTGTGCGAGTCGTTGGGTCACAGTGTCGAAGCCGCGTCGCCGCAGTTCGACCGCTTGGCGTTCCGGATGGCAACCGGTGTGATCGTTTCGGCCTGTATCGCCAATCTTGTCGATTCGCGCCTCGCGGTACTCGGGCGCGCGCTGCGCGATGACGACATCGAAGAGAACACGCGCGCGACCGTCGAATACGGTCGCAGCATCGCCGCGCCGCGCTATGCCGCGGCCGTGCTGACGATTCATCAGACGGGTCGCGCCGTAGCGCGCTTTCATCAAACCTACGATCTGATGTTGACCCCGACCCTGGTGACGCCGCCCGTCGCGTTGGGCTGGCTCGACTCGATGAGCCCGGACCGGGCGCTGTTCGGTAGTCGGTTCTCGAATTTCTGGGGCTTCACGAATCTGCAGAACGCGACCGGCCAACCGGCGATTTCGCTGCCACTCTTCTGGAACGGGGACAATCTGCCGATCGGGGTCCAGTTCGTCGGTCGCTTCGGTGACGATCTGCTGCTGCTGCAACTCGCGTCGCAGCTCGAGCGGGCGCAACCGTGGTTCGATCGGCGACCTCCGGTGACGGCGTAGCTGGCCCAACGCGGTCACTGCGGGGCGGTGTTCTCGATCGAACCCTTGCGCAGGCTGTAGTGCAAGGCGCGTTCTTCGTTGCCTGCGTCCCGGTAAAGAGTCTCGAGTTCCTCGAATACATAGGGGTCGGGCTGTCCGGCCGCATCGCCCTCGCGTTCCAACCGTAGCTGGATCTCGAGCGCTGCATCGTTTCGGTTCAGTGCGCGCAGCGTCCACGCCACCATCCAATGGGCAACTCGGATCGACTTTGCATCCGTGCCGCGCTGCCTGATGACCAACGCCTGCTCGAACTGAACGAGCGCTTCCTCATAGCGGTGAAGTTGATGGAGCGCGTAACCGATATTGTTGCGGATCGAGGCTTCCCAGCGCTTTGCCGCGGGTTGTTGGGATGCCTCGACGACTGCAAGTGCCGCCTGTCCCCATTTCAACTGGTCTTCAGGCGCCGTGTCGACGAAGGCGAGCATGTGAATGGCGTCGATCGCCAGGTTGTCCAGGTGGGCGTCCTGGGCCGTATCGAGCGCGCTGTTGTACGCGGCGCGTGCGCGTTGCGTGGCCTTGGTCGTCAGCGACCCGGGCGGATGCGTGGCCGATGCATACGTTCGGCCGAGCTCCAGTTGAAATCGAGCACGCGCTTCGGTGCCCGCGTTTGCGATGCTCGGCTCGATGTGGTGCAGCAGGGCGCGCGCTTTGGCGAACTCTTTGCGCAATCCGTAGGTTCGCGCGATTTGTGTCTGCAGGATCAACGCGTCGTCGGCGACGGCGGTTTGCAGCGCAGCCCGAAATCGCTGTTCGCTGGCTGCGGGGTCGTCGAAATTCCATAACGGATCCAGGTCAATAGCCATTGCCGATGTGCATCGCAAGAGGAGAACGAAGAAGAGCGCAGTGGTGCGCGACATGGGTATCGAAGCTGCGCGCGGGCGCAACTAAGGCAGTGCGGCTTCCGCCTTCGCCTGCTCACGTTGTTCGGATTGCACGGCCACCAACTGGTAGGTCACGTAGTACTTGTAGATGTTGCGGACGTATTTGACGGTCTCGCTGCCGATGTCTTTGGCAACCGCGACCTCGACGTTGTTGAACCACTTGTTCGAATCGAGGCCCATCTGCGCGGCCTCTTTGCGCAATCGTGTGATGCGCGCCGGACCCGCGTTGTACGACGCAACCGCGAACAATCCCTTGTTGATCCGGTCCATCGGTTCGTCGGCGTAGTACTGATCGACGATGAAGCGCAGGTATTTGGCGCCCGCCTCGATGTTGCGCTCGGCGCTCGCATCGACGCCGGTGATCAGAATCGGCTTACCTTCCGCGGTCGATGGTTTGATCTGCATGACGCCCACCGCGCCGCTGGGATTTTTCTTCGACTGATCGATGCCGGATTCCTGATACGCCTGCGCTGCCACGAGCAGCCAGGGTAAGTCGTATTTATCGCCGTACTTTCGGAAGAAGGCCGCTGCGGCGTTGTACCGCTCGATCTCCGCTTTTGCAGACGCGTTCTTGACCCACTTGTTGTCCTTCAAGTACTTCTTGAACGCCATGTTGCCGGTCAACGTGCCCTTGCCGTTGAGCTTCGCAAAATCGTCGATCGCGGCGCGCAGCTCCGGTGAACCGTTGCGTATCGCCCAGGCGATTTCGCCGTTGCTGCGCAACACGATCGCCGTGTGGACCTCGATATCGTCAAGCACATCCGCCCACAGACCCGCGATGTGATCATCGACGACCGTCGCATCGACGACGCCGGCGTTGACCATTTCGAGGATGTCCTCGTCTTCGAGCTCCTCATCGGCCGCGACGATCTCGACCTTCGCTAACTTGCGTTTGGCGAACGTCTTGTTCAACGCCTCGAGGCTTGTGTAGTAGGACGAAGATTCGCGCACGTAGAGGCGCATGCCGGCGAGGTCATCTACGCTGGCGATGGGCGCGTCGCCGCGACGCGTGACGAGCACTTCGTTCACGTCCTTGCGAAACGGCGTCGCAAAGTCGACGAGCTTCGCGCGCTCCGGCGTGATCGTCAGATTCGCAGCCGCAATATCGCCGCGACCCTTGATGAGGCCATCGATCAGTTTGTCGCGCGCCACCGGCACGAACACGACACTGATATGCGCTGTGTGCTCCTTGGTCGTCCCGAGCCGCTCATTGAGGAACTTCTCGAACGCCACGCCACCTTCATAGCTGATACCGCGCTGCGTCGGGCCGTCGAAGAAATAGTTGGTCTGATTCAGACATACCAGAATTCGCACAAAGCGGCGTTCGCGGATGCCGTCGAGATCGCCGGTCCACGGCGCGAGGATTACTTCAATCGGAGTCGACGCGGGAGCCGCGGAGACGTTGCCGTGAAGGACCGCGAGCATTGCAACCAGGGCTACGAAGCATATGCGCATCAGTTTGATTCTCCGCTGCAGCGACCGCCGCCCAGTACGCAGAACTTCGCGCAGTGCGGATGGTTCAATTTGATGGGCTCCAAGGCGGCTTGGAGGTCAGGTCCGAGATCGAAGCGCGGATCGAACGGCAGCAACGTGCACGACACGACCGTCGCCGCATGCGCGCCTTTGTGCCGCACCACCATCCGCGACGACGCACACATCACGTCCTCGGGTCGTTTGTGCAGGATGTTCCAGCACTCGGTCGTGATTTCGGGAACGCTCACGGTTTCATCCATCTCGGGGAACAGAACCAGCTCGACCGGATCGGCGGCGTTCGCCTTGATACCTTCACGCTCGAACAGGCGAGCGTATCCGTCGCGCATCGCGACTTCGGAATCGCCCCAACGCAGGCGGCCGGCAACGTTGATCGCAAAACCGCCGTCGGATAACCATTTCAGGCCGCGCAGCGTCGGCGCCCACGTGTGGTCGCCGCGCAGTTCTTCGTGCAATTCGCGCCTGTGGTGGTCGATCGATACGCGCACAACCAGCGACGAACCAAAACGCGCGCGCAGGTCGAGCAGCGCCTGCGCGTGCTTCGTCATCGGTCGCATCGCGTTGGTCAACACCAGAGTGCGATAGCCCCGCGAGAGGCTCGCCTCGAGCAGATCGACGATCGCCGGATTCATGAACGGCTCGCCACCGGTGAACCCGATCTCCTGCGTCGGTAACTCGAGTTGCGCGATCTGATCGAGATACTGCGTGACGTCGGCACGCGTCAGATAGACCAGTCGATCGTTGCGTGGACTCGACTCGATGTAGCAATTCGTGCAGGTCAGGTTGCACATCGTGCCAGTGTTGAACCACAACGTGCGCAACGCGTGCAGCGGCACCGACGCACGGGTTTTGCCGTCAGCGGTGACGTCGGGATCGACAAATTTCCGGACGCGCGCTTCGTTCGGGGCGGAGAGATTCATCAGTGGCTTGGATGGACTCGGCGATGGGCGCAAAGCCTACAACAAGTCGCTCGCGGCGTCCGCGTGTGACCCTTGTCTGCGCACATGGTCACCTTGACTAATAGTAAGCAATGCTTATTATATGCCGACGTTGTTTCAGTGAACGCGCCGTGTCGGATACCAGCAACGCCGCTTTGAACTTCGGATTCCTGATCCACGATCTGTCGCGCATGCAGCGCGAGAATTTTCGCGCGACGGCGCCCGAGCTCGGTTTGACGCTGGCGCAGGGGCGGGTGCTGATGCATCTGTCGCGCAACGAAGGCATCAGTCAGGTCGCGCTGTCCGCGATCCTCGACATCCAACCGATTACGTTGTTGCGGCAGATCGATCGACTGGAAAAAGCCGGCCTGCTCGAACGCCGCGCACATCCAAGCGATCGGCGCGCCCAACAATTGTTCCTGACGCCGCGCTCGCAGCCGTTGCTGCAACGGATCACCACAATTGCGGCCGACGCGCAGGACACCGTCATGGCCGGACTCACCAAAGCAGAACGCGCGCAACTGATCGCGTCGCTGACTCGGATCAAGGCAAATCTGGCGCAGATGATCGCACCGCCCGACGTCGACGCTGCGCCGCGAGCGCGCTCGAAACCGCGGCGCTGAGGCGTCCCAACCACTACACGGCCGTATTCGTCGATGTCTGAAATTCGCAAACTCACCGCCGACGGGCGTCACGCGCCCGTCACCGGTGTGCCGCAGTCGCCGGTTGTGGCGAGTACGCCGGCCGCGCGGACCGTCGGTGCCGATGCCGTCAAACGCCGCGTCAACCTCACACGATCGTTGCTGCTGTTTGGTGTTCCGCTGCTGCTCGTGATCGCTGCGTGTTACGCGTACCTGCACGCCGGCCGTTACGTCGATACCAATAACGCGTACATCAAGGCGGACAAAGCGATCATCGCCGCGGAAGTGACCGGCAAGATCATTGCGGTCGCCGTCAAAGAAAACGAGCGCGTCGAGCGCGGTCAGTTGCTGTTTCGGCTCGACGATACGCCGTACCAGCTCACGCTTGCGCGCACCGAGGCGGCCCTCGCGCAGACTGCGCAGGACATCGCCGCAATGAAGTTGCAGTACCGCCAGGCGCAGGCCGAGATCGAGCTTGCGCAGAACAACGTCGCGTATTCGCGCGTGACGTTCAACCGTCAGACCGGGCTCGTCGACCGCAAGATCGGCTCGGTCGCGGATCTCGACGATGCACGCCACGAGCTGGATACCGCGCTGAAGCAGCAGGAACTGGCGACGCAGCGCGCGGCGAAAATCCTCGTTGACCTGAACGGCAACGCCGACATCGCGGTCGAAGCGCATCCGCGCTATCAGCAGGCGAAGTCCGACCGCGACCAGGCCGCGCTCGATCTGCAACGCACGCGCGTCACGGCGCCGTTTGCCGGCATCGCCAGCCGCAAGCCGGAAATCGGCGCTTACGTAGAGCGCGGCAATCCAGTGATGAGTCTGGTCTCCGACGGCGACGTGTGGATTGAGGCGAACTTCAAGGAAACGGATCTGACGTATCTGCGCCCCAACCAGGGCGTCGAGGTGCGTATCGATACGTATCCGGGACGCGAATGGCGCGGCAGCGTGCAGAGCGTCAGCGAGGCGACCGGTTCTGAGTTTGCGTTGCTGCCGGCGCAGAACGCCACCGGCAACTGGGTCAAGGTCGTGCAACGCGTCGCGGTGCGCATCACGCTGAACCGGGCGGACGACGATCCGCCGCTGCGTGCGGGCATGAGCGCCAACGTCACAGTGGATACCGGCCACCGGCGCACGCTGCGCGACCTGCTGCCCCTTTAGCGTCCGTGGCCGCGGCGCCACGCCTGCGTAGAGCCAGATGAGTCCAGCCGATTCCCCTGCCATGCGCGCGGTCGTGTCCGCGACGATCATGCTCGCGACAATTCTGCAGTCGCTCGATTCCACGATTGCCGCCGTTGCGCTGCCGGACATGCAGGGCACGTTCTCATCAACGCAGGATCAGGTTGCGTGGGTGTTGACGTCCTACATCGTGGCGTCCGCGATCATGACGCCGATGGCGGGCTTCCTCGGCGATCGAATCGGCCGGAAGAACCTGTATCTGATCTCGGTGGCGGGTTTCGTCATCACGTCGATGATGTGCGGACTCGCGACGTCGATCGAGCAGATGGTGTTGTTCCGTTTTCTGCAAGGGTGTTTTGGCGCGCCGCTCGTGCCGCTCGCGCAGGCAACGATGCTGGACATCTTTCCGCCGAGCCAGACTGGTGCGGCGATGGCGATGTTCGGCATGGGCGTGATGCTCGGCCCGATACTGGGACCGAGTCTTGGCGCGTACCTGACCGAGTATTACAACTGGCGCTGGGTCTTCTTCATCAACGTGCCGCTCGGCGCGATTGCGTTGTTCGGCATTCAAGCTGCGATCAGGGATCCGGTGACCCGCGAGCGTGATCGGCCGTTTGACCTCGGCGGCTTTGCGCTCTTGAGCATATCGATCGGCGCGCTGCAGCTGATGCTCGATCGAGGCAACTCGAAGTTATGGTTCCAGTCGACCGAGATCGTCATCGAAGGCCTCGTTGCGCTGATCTGCTTTTACATGTTCATCGTGCACATATTGACGAAGGACCGGCCGCTGATCGAACCCAGGATGTTCAAGGACCGCAATTTCAGCGCGGGCATGATTTTTATGTTTGTCGCCGGCGTCAACATGCTCGCGACGATGGCGTTGATGCCCCCGTTTCTACAGCGGTTGCTCGGCTATCCGGTGCTGACGACGGGTTACGTCCTCGCGCCGCGCGGACTCGGCACGATGGTGTCGATGTTCATCGTCGGCCGTCTGGTGAACTCGGTCGATGCGCGCCTGCTGTTGTTGACGGGGCTATCGATCTCCGCGTGGTCGTTGTGGGAGATGTCGCTGTTCAACGCCAACGTCAGCATGAGTACGCTCGTGTGGACCGGAATACTGCAGGGTGTCGGCATGGGCTTTCTGTTCACACCGGTCAGCGTGCTGGCGTTCTCGACCCTGCCGCCGCAATACCGCACCGAAGCGTCCGGCGTCTTCGCGTTATCACGCAGTCTCGGCAGCAGCATCGGCGTGTCGATCCTGACGGGCATGCTCGCGCGCTATGTTCAGGTGAATCGCGCGTGGCTCGTCGAACACATCACGCCGTTCAGCGACGCGATGCAGGATCCGTCGGTCGCGAACTACATGGATCCGAACACGCCGCAGGGCTTGTCGCTGCTCGATGCCACTGTCGTACGCGAAGCGCTGATGCTCGGTTACGCCGACGACTTTCGTGCGATGGTGGTCGTCACGCTGATCGCAATTCCGCTGCTGCTGTTGTTGAAACCGATCCGCAACGCCGCGCAACCGCCGGCGGAGAAACCGCTGGCGGAGTGACGGCCTCCTAGAGCCGCAGCGCACGCTGGCGCACAATTGCCCGATGCGCGTGCGCGGCCTCATTCTCCAGGCGAGTTACCGGATCCACGGCGGCGTTGCGGTCGTGCACCTGTATGGCCGACTCGAATCGGGCGCCACGTTTCTGGTGCGCGATCATCAGCAGCGGCCGCATTTTTATATCGATACTGCGGACGCCGCGCGCGCACGCACCGTCGCTTCGGTTGCACCGACACCCACGGATCAATGCAACTTCGCGGGTGCGGCAGTGAGCCGCGTCGACGTCGCGGTGCCCGCGGACGTTCCGGCGATTCGCGATCGGCTGCACGCGGCCGGAATCGATACCTATGAAGCGGACGTGCGCTTTGCGACGCGCTTGTTGATCGACCGCGACATCAAGGGCGGCTGCGAGATCGACGGCGACGCGACCGTGCCCGGCGTGAAAGGCATTGATTGGACCTTCGACGATCCGATCGTGTCACCCGCGGACGTCGACGTGCGCCCCTCAGTACTGTCGTTTGACATCGAGACCGACGCGAAGGCAACCCAGCTGCTGGCGATCGCGATCTACGGCTGCGGCGCCGACGAAGTACTGATCGTCGACCCCGCGGGGCGATCGATGCCTCAGATGGCGCTCGGTTTCCCCGACGAACGCGCGGTGATCGATGCGTTCTGCAAGCGCGTGACGCAACTCGATCCCGATGTCTTGACCGGCTGGAACGTCGTCGACTTCGACCTGACCGTGCTCGCGCGCATCGCACAACGCGTGCGACATCCGTTCGAGCTCGGGCGTGATGCCGGAGGTCTGCGCGTGCGCCCAGCGCGCGGCTATTTCGGCAGCGGCAGCGCGAGCATTCCGGGTCGCGTCGTGCTCGACGGCATCGACCTCTTGCGCGGCGCTTTCGTGCGGATGGACGACTACTCGCTCGACGCTGTTGCGCGCGAAGTCCTCGGCGAAGGCAAGGCGCTCGAAGGTGATGTGCACGATCGCGCCGGCGAAATCTTCCGGCGCTATCAGGACGATCTGCCGGGCTTCGCGCTGTACGCACGCACCGATGCGCGCCTCGCGCTCGAAATCGGCGAGAAGCTGAATCTGATCGCGTTGTCCGTCGCGCGCAGCAAGCTCACCGGCATGTCGCCGGATCGAGTCGCTGCGAGCATCGCGTCGTTCGATTTCCTGTATCTGGCGCAGCTCAATAAACGCCGCATCGTCGCGCCGAGCGTGCGCAGCGAGGATGCACGTGTGTACGCCGCGCAAGCGGGGGGGCATGTACTCGAACCGATCACCGGCGTGCACGAATCAGTGTGGGTGTTCGACTTCAAGAGTCTGTACCCGAGCCTGATCCGCACATTCAATATCGACCCGCTCGCGTACGTCGCAGGAACCTCGGATGACGCGAATCTGATCTGTGTGGAGTCCGGCGCGCGCTTCGTACGCGAACCGGCGATCCTGCCGCAGCTTCTCGACAACCTGTT
>CAYUMA010000341.1:0-3221 GCA_964445675.1 uncultured Pseudomonadales bacterium
GCCCGTTTCACCGAACGCACCGCAGTAGCCGGCGAATCGAGCGACGATGGACTCCGCTGGCGCGCCGGGCTTCGACATGCGCATTCGTCCTCCGCACACGCCGAACGGGTTCTATCACGTGACACTGCGTGGCAATCGCCGGCAGCCGATCTTTCACGACGCGCTCGACCGCGACCGCTGGCAACGGCTGCTGTCCGACACCCTGGCGCGATACGACGCTCGACTTCACCTCTACTGCTGGATGACGAATCACATCCACATGGTGCTCGAGTGCGGCGTCACGCCGATCTATAAGACGCTGCATCTGGTCGCCGGCGCCTATGCACGCACGTTTAACGCGAAATACACTCAGGTGGGTCACCTGTTTCAGGATCGTTATGGTTCACGGCTGGTCGACTCGGACGCGTACCTGCTTCAGCTGATTCGATACATACACCTGAATCCTGTGGCCGGCGGCATCGTCCACACGCCGCTCGAGTATCGCTGGAGCAGCCACAGACACTATGTTCTGGCCGATGAAGCGGACTGGCTCACCACAGCGTTCGTGCTGTCGTTGTTTGACTCCGATACTGCGGTTGCCCGCCGTCGGATGGCCGCGTTTATTGACGCGTCGGAAACGCACGAACAGTCCGTCGAAGTGGTCGGGCCGAGACGCGCCACGCAGGTCACGCCGCCGACCGCTTGCGCACCAGGCCTCGCCGCGCTGGTCGCAGCGGCCTGTCGTCGGTTCAACGTCGAGGCGGCGATGTTGATCGGGCCGTCACATGGCCACGTGGCTGTTGAGGCGAGAGCGTGGGTTGTATGGGCCGCCCAACGGCAAGGCATCGCAACACTCGCGGACATCGCCCGGTATTTCAAACGCAGCCCTTCGACGTTGACTCGCGCCGTCGCGCAATATCGACGCGAAATTGAGAACCCATCGCCGCTCTAGTTCCTCGCCCTCGAATCGGTCGATCGTCCCGAGTCAGCGCCGCGACAAAGCTGGCCGCGAGCCCTCGCGCCCATCTCGCGCCCTCTACACATCCCGTCCGTTCTGCAACGCCCGTTCTGCAACGCCTCGTTCTGCAACGCCTGGCACTGTCTGCTCGTTCTGCGACGCCTGGCACCGTCTGCACGTTCTGCAACGCCTGGCACCGTCTGCTCGTTCTGCGACGCCTGGCACCGTCTGCACGTTCTGCGACGCCTGGCACCGTCTGGGTGGCGGCATCTGCAATACTCCGGGCGCGGCTCGACACAACAACGGATTGGTCGATGGCGAATACTCGAATTACCGTGATCCCCGGCGACGGCATCGGCCCGGACATCGTCGATGCAACGCTTTCGGTGCTCACGCGTGCGCAGTGCGGACTCGAATACGATTTCGCGGTGGCGGGGCTTGCCGCGCTCGAACAGGGCAGCGAGCTGATCCCGCAAGCGACGCTCGATCTGATCGCGCGCAATCCCGCGACGTTGAAAGGTCCGATCACGACGCCGATCGGGCGTGGCTTCTCGTCGATCAACGTGTCGCTGCGACAAACGTTCGACCTGTTCGCCAACGTGCGTCCGGTGCTGTCGATGCCCGGCGTGCGCGCGCGCTATTCCGACGTCGACATCATCATCGTCCGCGAGAACATGGAAGGGCTCTACTCCGGTGTCGGCCAGACGCTGAGTGAGGACGGCGAACGCGCCGAGGTGCGCAGCGTCGTGACGCGCAGCGGCTCCACGCGGCTGCTGCGCTACGCGTTCGCGATGGCGCGTCGCTATGGCCGCAAAAAAGTCACCGTTGTTCACAAGGCGAACATTCTCAAGACGACGTCGGGCCTCTTTCTCGACGTCGCGCGGCACCTGGCGCCGGAGTTCGCCGAGATCAAATTCGAAGAGATGATCATCGACAACACAGCGATGCAGCTGGTGCTGAATCCAAATCGGTTCGACGTGATCGTCTCGACCAACCTGTTCGGCGACATCCTGTCCGATCTCTGCGCCGGACTCGTAGGCGGATTGGGACTCACACCGGGCGCCAACATCGGCGAGCACAAGGGCATCTTCGAAGCGGTGCACGGCAGCGCGCCGGACATCGCCGGCAAGAACATCGCCAATCCCACCGCGCTCATCCTCGCCTCCGCGATGATGCTCGACTATCTGCAGCTGCATGAGCCCGCGGAGCGGATTCGCCAAGCCATCCGCAAGACACTCGAACACGGCACAGCGCTGACGCCCGACCTCGGGGGCGACGGCTCGACTACCGCGTTCACCGCGGCGCTGCTCGCCAATCTCTGACAGCTCCGCCCGGCCTAAGGCGTTGCTTGACACCGCGTGCCGTGCATTCTCACCATGCAAGCCCGGAGCGCCCGCACCCGCCAGCAATGTCGGCACGGCTTCCCGTTCTGCACGTTCTGCAACGCCTGGCACCGTCCCGTCTACAACGGAGAGAGAGAGAGTTCCATGTCCGACGCCATCACCCCGTTCAAAATTGCTATCGACACCGCGCAGCTCGACGATCTGAAGCGACGCTTGCGCGCGACGCGCTGGCCGGACAAGGAAACGCCCGGCGACTGGTCGCAAGGCATTCCGCTCGCCTATGTGCAGGACGTGTGCCGCTATTGGGAGAAAGATTACGACTGGCGCGCGCGTGAAGCGCTGCTGAACCGGTTCCCCCAGTTCCGCACGACGATCGACGACCTTGGCATTCATTTCATTCACGTCCGCTCGCCACACGCGAACGCGCTTCCGCTCGTGATGACGCACGGCTGGCCCGGATCGATTGTCGAGTTTCAGAAAGTCATCGAGCCGTTGACGAATCCGACCCAGCACGGCGGCACCGCGGCGGATGCGTTTCACGTCGTGTGTCCGTCGCTGCCGGGCTACGGTTTCTCCGACAAGCCGACAACGACGGGCTGGAACGTCGAGAAGATCGGCCGCGCGTGGAGCACGCTGATGCCACGCCTCGGTTATCCGAAATACGTTGCGCAAGGCGGCGACTGGGGCGCCATCGTCACGACGGCGATCGGCTTGAACGACACCAAGAACTGTCTCGGCATTCACTTGAACATGCCGATCGTCACGCCGGACCCGGCGACGATGAATGATCTGACCGAGCCCGAAAAATCCGCGCTCGCCGGCATGCAGCACTACGCCGACTGGGATTCGGGCTATTCGAAGCAGCAGAGCACGCGGCCGCAGACGCTCGGCTACGGTCTGGCCGATTCGCCGAGTGGCCAGGCCGCGTGGATCATCGAGAA
>CAYUMA010000342.1:0-10976 GCA_964445675.1 uncultured Pseudomonadales bacterium
GGCCCACATGCCGGCGCTGATCCCCGGCATCCGGATGGAGAACATCAAAAACTGCGCACATTGGACGCAGCAGGAACGCGCGCCGCAGGTGAATGCGTTGATGCTCGATTTTCTCGGCGACCTCGCGGCCAGATGAGCGACGCATCCCGCAAATCCCTCGGCGCGCAGCGGCACGCCGATGGTCGCAAGCGCTGCGCCTGGTGCAACGACGATCCGCTGATGGTTGCGTACCACGACGAGGAATGGGGACGGCCGCTACACGACGATCAGCGGCTGTTCGAACTGCTGTGTCTCGAAGGCGCGCAAGCGGGACTCTCGTGGCGGACGATTCTGCACAAGCGCGAGAACTATCGGCGCGCATTCGACGGCTTCGACGCGAAGCGCATGGTGCGTTACAACGACGCGAAAAAGGCGCGTTTGCTCGCCGACCCGGGCATCGTCCGCAACCGCCTGAAGGTGGCTGCGTTCATCGGTAACGCGCGCGCATATCTCGACGTGCTCGAATCGGGGCGCAGCTTCGACGACTACCTCTGGCAATTCACGAATGGCAAGGTCATCCGCAACCGTTTCCGCACGTTGGCGGAATTTCCGGTGTCGACTCCGCAGAGCGACGCGATGAGCAAAGATCTCAAGAAGCGAGGCTTCAAGTTCGTCGGCACGACGATCTGCTATGCGTTCATGCAGGCGTCCGGGCGTGTCGACGATCACCAACGGGGGTGTTGGGTGGGGGGCGAGCAGTGAGAACCTCGACTCAGAGTCTCGTCATCGTTGCAGCGAGTTTTTGTCGAGCGTCGGCAATTCGCTTTTGAGCAGTCGGGCCAGCCACAGATAGCAAGCGTCGTACACGGTCAGGCCGGTGTCTTCGGCGAGCGCAACAACGTCCCCGAGATCGACCGATACCATGTCGATGTCCAATCGATCGATCAACTGGAATGCTGCCAAGAACCGAGTGGTGACCGCAGTCGTGTATTGCGAACGCTCGGCGTCCCGCTCAAACTCGATCCCGAAAGGCATTCCCAACACGCCTGGAGGGGGGTCGTGTCGGTGCAATCGCGGGGAATTCAGCGGGTTCTGTCCGGGCTCATCTTCGTGGGCGCGGGGCCGGTGCTCGGCGCTGAGGCCGTCGTCAATTCCGCTGATGACAGTCGTTGCCTGATCGAAGAGGTCATCATCGAAGGCGAGTGCGCGAATCGGCTGCCACTGAAAGACACGTCGCAGAGCAGCGTCGTCTTCGGCCCCGAGAGTGACTTGAGCCCTGGTCTCATCCGCGGCGTTTCGGCAGGCCGGCCCGGGCCGGTGCGTTCATAGTCAATCCCGATGGCGGGCACATCGACAACACCAAGCCAGGCACTGCGCGAATGGACAATCCTCGGGACGTTCCTCGCGCTCGCGTTGGTGCTGAGATTGGTCGCGCTGGGCCGGGAGAGCTTCTGGCTTGACGAAGCGTTCACCGCATTTCTGTCGGCGGCGCCGTTGTCCGACATTCTTGCGGGCCGTGCAGGCGATGGCGCTAACCCTCAGGGGTTTTGGGCGCTCGGCCATGTCTGGCGAGCGCTTGTTGGTGATTCTGACTATTCGTTGCGACTGCTATCGGTGCTGATCGGGACTGCGTCGGTGGGGGCGGTCTATGCCTTGGGCCGCTTGTTCGGCGGCGAACCCCTCGCGCGTTTGAGTGCGCTGTTGCTCGCGATAAACCCGGCACACATCTACCTTTCCCAGGAATTTCGCGTCTACGTGCTGCTGTTTCTGATCTCGGCAATCATTCTCATGGCGGCACATCGCTATCGCGAAAATCAGCGCAACGCGGCGCTGTTCGCTTACGTCGCGGCTGCCAGCGCAGGTATGTACCTACACTATTACGCTGCGCTGAGCATCATCGCGGTGAACCTCTGGATGCTGCCCGCGTGGCGGGAACGGCGCTTGTTCCTTCGATGGTGCCTGGCGCAGCTGCTGGCCTTGGCGTTGATCGTGCCGCTGCTGAGTGTGGCGGTCGTGCATGCAGCCGCACGAGTGCACGCCGATGGCGGAGGTGCAGCCAGTCAGCTTCATCTCTTCGCGACGCCTCTGACTCTGATGTTTGGCCGCACGCTGGTGTGGAAGTCCGACGGTGCGGTCCTGGTCGCTGCGGGCGTCGTACTCGCAGCGTTACTGCTTGTGATGGCGTGCTGGTTTGGCAGCCGCCGGCGATTCGCGGCGCGTGGGGCTATTGGGATAGGGGCGAATACATGTGTCTTGGCCCACTGAGAACGCAGTCGGTCGGCCACAGGGCACCCGTGAAACTCGCGCAGGCTCAGCGCATTTGGATTGTCCGCAACGCCCTGATGGACAGCGCCGCGGTTGAGCCAGTGCTACGCGAGCTGGGAATTTCAGCCGTCCGTTATAAGAAGGTACTGCCGTCGTCACTGGAAGTTTCGCTCTACGTGCGTGACGATCACCGCTGATTGCCGGCAACCAAGCCGCTGCGAACTAAAGCGCATTGCGATTCGTGTCGCGCCGGCGTCCCGTACGTTCATAATCGAAAGCCCGTCAGCAGAACCAGAAGGAGTACATCGTGTTCAGTCATGTGATGGTCGGAGTCAACAATCTCGAGAAGTCGAAGCAGTTCTACGACGCGGTGCTCGGCACGATCGGCATCGGTCCCGGTGTCGCGAACAAGGACCGCTATTTCTACATGAGCCCGGGCGGCGTGTTCGCGATCACGAAGCCGATCAACGGCAAAGCCGCGACGTCCGCCAACGGCGGCACGGTTGGATTCGCGGTGAAGTCGGGCGAACAAGCGAAAGCGTGGCATGCCGCAGGTGTCGCCAACGGCGGTGCCACGTGCGAAGACCCGCCGGGCCTGCGCGAAAACGGCATGTTTCTCGCGTACCTGCGCGATCCGGACGGTAACAAGCTGTGCGCGCTGCTGCGTCCGAGCTAACGCCCCCGCCGGGGGGCACCCGACCGCCGAGCAAGGACGAGCGCATGCGCGTGTATCGGCATGCGACGTGGCCCGAGCGCGAGGCAATGCACGACGCGATTGCGGCGCACAAACACGCCGCGATCGCGCGGCGCGTCGAACTCGGACAGCGCTACCTCGACGCGCACCCGGGCCTCGACGCAATCGACGTACCGTTCGAGCGCGCTGTGGCGACACTCGCCCTCATCGAAGAGACGCGCGCGGCGCGCGAGGAAGCCATCGCCACCGCCAAGGATCGCGCGTCGCAACACGACAGCGGCAGCCTGCAGTATCCCGCGCTCGCGCACGACTTCGCGGCGGACTCCGCAGCGATCCGGCTCGCAACGGCGCCGCTGCTGCTGGTGCCGATCATCCGCTACTGCGGCATGTTGCCGGTGCTGTTCAACTTCTTCGTCACGCGCGCGTATCAGGATGCGCTCAAGGAACAATCACCGCACCACTTCCACCTGGACCCGGAGGACACGATCTCCTTCAAGGTGTTCGTGCAGTTGACCGACGTCGACGACGACTGCGGCCCGTTCCACGCGCTGCCGGCGCACCTGACGCGCAACGTGCTCGATGCGGTCGGCTACAGCGGAATCACGTTCCTGACTGACGAGCGTATCGAGGGGCTGGTGCGGTGGGATTCGGTCGTGAAGCTCACCGGGCCGGCCGGCACCGTCGGGTTCGTCGATACGACGCGGTGTCTGCACTTCGGCGGACGGCCGCGCAAAGCCGGCAAACCGGCGCGCGATCAGCTCGTGTTTCAATATCTGTTGCCGACGAGTCTGCTGTTTCCGATCGATGGGGACGCAAAGCATCCGCGGTTCTTGCCGCAGCTCGAGGCGAATGGCGATGCGTGTTGGGATGCGCTGATCGGCGCGACGGATACATAGGTCGGCTCTCGTCCGCCCGCAACAAATTCGAATGGAGAACGTGCAGTGACGAGGCGTGCATTGGTGTTGGGCGGCGGCGGCAGCGTCGGGATCGCCTGGGAGACCGGCCTCGCCGCCGGATTGGCGGACGAAGGAATTGATCTGCGGCTCGCGGACAAGATCGTCGGCACGTCGGCGGGATCCTTCGTCGGCGCGGAGTTGGCAGCCGGTCGCGCGGCGGGCGAGCTGCACGCGCGGCTGACGGAATCGGTGAGCAAGCGCGCCGGTCGGGATGCAACCACCAACGGATTCCCCGTGCCGGACTTCACGAAGCTGGCGCAGTTCATCATGCGTGCACCGAAGAGCGAGGCGGAGGCGCTCAAGCTGCGCGCCGAGATCGGCGCGTACGCGCTCGAAGCCGCCACACCTCCCGAAGAAGTGTGCATCGGCTTCTTCGCGTCCGTCGCCGACACGCCGTGGCCGGCGAAGTACGCCTGCACGGCGATCGACGCGATCGACGGTCGCTTCGTCGTGTTCGATCAGCAGACCGGCACGTCATTCGTGCGCGGCGTCGCGGCGAGCTGCTCGGTGCCGGGTGTGTTCCCGCCGATCACGATCAACGGTCGTCGCTACTACGACGGCGGCATCCGCTCGGGGACGAACTTCGATCTCGCCGAAGGTTACGAACGCGTGATCGCCGTCGCGGTTATTCCGCCGGGTGGCGCCACGTTCATGGCTGCGCGGATCGATCCGGAACTGGCGCTGCTGCGTCGAAGCGGCTCGCACGTCGAGTTCATTGCGCCGGATGCTGCCTCGCTCGACGTGTTCGGTCCGAACCTGATGGACAGCTCGCGACAAGCTGCGGTGCTCGAAGCGGGCGTCAAGCAAGGGCGCGCGGAAGCGGTGCGAATCAGATCGGTCTGGGCTTAGGAGAACGATCGAACAGAGGGGCGCTCGATCGACGGACTGTGGGAGCGATCTCCCGATCGCGATTTTCTAGTCATGACCTGGAGATCGCTCCCACAGTGTCGCGCCATCACCATTTTTCGACCCACGGCCGCAGCACCACTTCGAACGCCCACGTCGATCGATGCTGCAGATGCAGCTGCAGATAGGTTTCCGCGATGCGGTCCGGGTCGGCCATGTTGTCATCGACGGTCGTACCGGCGAGGCGGTGCGCGCGGGTGCCGTCGTCCTGCGTCCAGCCGATTGCGGCATCGATCGGCACGTTGCAGATGTGGATGCCTGCGGGCATCAGTTCTCGCGCCATACTCTGCGCCAGTCCTGATTTTGCGTGACACGCCATTGCAAAGGCGCCACTCAATGGAAAGCCTTTGAGCGCGGCGCTCGCGTTCGTGAAGATGATCGTGCCCTTCGCGCCGTTTGCGTTCGGTTTGTTCGCGCGCATCAGTCGCGCGGCGTGTTGACCCACGAGGAACGCGCTGAACGCGGAGTTACGCAGCGTGTCGAGCGCCATCTGCGGATCCGCATCGGTAATCCCTTTGCGAAAAATGCCGGCGACGCGGCCGTCGATGTTGTGCACGACGAGCGTTGGCGGGCCGAGATCCCGAACCACGTCGCTGAACAGACGCTCCACGTCCGCGGGTTCGCTCGCGTCACAGCGGTACCTGCGAACGCCGTGCTCTTTCTCCAGCGTCGCGAGAACCGATTTGTCCGGATTTCTCGCAGCAACGGCAACGCGCATGCCGCGACTCGCGAATAGCCTCGCGCAACTCGCGCTGATGCCGGGCCCGCCGCCCGCGATGAGCGCAACATCCTGTGCGTCTGACTGAGCCATGTTGGCGCTCGCGTAGTTGTGATGGCTGGACTCTAGTCGGTTGTGGGGTCGAGAAAAACGGTTGCGTTACGCAACCGCAATAACTACGCTGCCCGCGAATCCAACAGGAGTGACCGACATGAAGCCAGTTTGCCTGGTGATCGGCGCCGGTGCCGGTATTGGCGGCAACGTCGCGCGGCGTTTCGCGCGCGAGGGTTATCACGCGGTGCTGTGCCGCCGCAGCGACCTCGACGGTTTGAACAAGATGGTCGACACGATCAAGAGCGACGGCGGTTCGGCGACGGGATATCTGCTCAACGCCGTCGAGCCCGACAGCATCGAAACGCGCGTTGCCGCGGTGGAGTCCGACATCGGTCCGATCGAAGTGGTCGTCTACAACCTCGGCGCGCAGATCGGCGATCGCGCATTGGCGGATACGTCCCTCAAAGCATTCGAGACGGGCTGGCGGCTCGGTACGTTTGGTCTGTTTCGGCTCGCGGCCGCGGTGTGCCCGCTGATGGTGGCGCGCGGCAAAGGAACGATCCTCGTGACGTCGGCGACGGCGGCAATGCGCGGCAACGGCGGCCAACATTCGCACGCGGCCGCGATGGGTGGACGCCGGCTGCTGTGTCAGACGCTCAACGCGGAGTTCGCGGCAAAGGGAATCCATGTAGCGCACATCGTCATCGACGGCGCCGTCGATGCGCCCGACACGTTGGGAAAAATGCTGGGACCGGAGCGGTTTCAACAACTGCGCGAGACGCGCGGGAACGAACACGACGGGCTGATGCTGCCGGCGGAGATTGCGGAGACTTACCTGCACCTGGCGCGACAACACCGCTCGACGTGGACGTTCGAACTCGACCTGCGCGCGTTCTCGGATCGTGCGTGGTGGAACCACTGATTTCAAACGCATGGCACGCAAACGTTTTGACGAGATGAATTGCGGTGTCGCGCAGGCACTCGAAGCGATCGGCGACTGGTGGACACTGCTGATTGTGCGCGATGCGTTCTTCGGCGCGCGCCGCTTCGGCTATTTCGAGGCGAGCCTCGGCATCGCCAAGAACATTCTCACCGATCGGCTGCGGCACCTCGTCGAGCACGGCATTTTCGAGAAGGTCGATGTGGGCAACGCGGGCGAGCGCTTCGAATATCGCCTGACGCAAAAAGGCGAGGCGTTGCTGACGGTGCTGACGGCGATGCGCGAATGGGCCGACGAGTGGGTGTTCGGGCGCGGCAAGGAGCCGTTGATCGTGCGCGAGCGTAAGACGGGCCGCCGCGTTCCCCGTCTGCGCGTCGCCGACCGCGACGGCGTCGTGTTGACGCGCAAGGACTTACGCATGGAACCCGGCCCCGGCGCATCCGCCACGTAGATCACACGCAGATCGATCGAACGAGGGCGCCACGCGCGCGAGTGGAATCCACACAGCATCGCGATCGGCAGAGGGTCACGGGTCCGAGCCCCCGCTCTCCACTCGCGCCAGCTTCCGCATCAACGTGTCCCAGCGCGGGTCCTGGCGCAGCGGATCCCATACGTGGGCGGTACGCAAATGGTTGACGTTGTTCGGCAGCTGTCGAGAATCGACGCCCTTGTTGAGCCACTCGAAGGTGCGATCGATGTCGAAACGAAGATACGCGAGCACCATGTCGTCGGGGCGCGGATTCGACAGCCGCTCGAGCTCAGTCAACATGCGACGCGCTTCGTCAACTCGGCCGGCCTGGACAAGGGCGAGGACGGTGGTACCAATCGGCTGCCGGACCAAACGCAACAGTTCATCCAGCGTTGCGTTGGACGCGACGAGATCGCCGAGTTCGCGCTGCGAACCGGTCTTCCAAAATAGCGCGGCGTAGCGATCGGTAGACGCAGGCGCCAACAGCTTCAGGCTGGCGTCAGCCGCCTGCACGGCTTCGTCGAATTCTCCAGCCACATACAACACGCCCGCGAACTGCCAGTAAAACATGGCGCTCGAGTCATAGAGTCGAATGGCTCTGCGCCAGTGCTCGAGCGCCTCGCGAACGTCACCTTCGCGCAATGCGAGCTGTCCGAGCAGGGCATGGGGCCCCGCTGCGTTGGGGTCCAACGCGATTGCGCGCTGCAAACTTGCACGCGCCGCTCGAAGGTTCCAATCGTAGAACAGTTCCACGAGACCTTGCCGATACACAAGCCCCGGGTGGTTGGGCGCGAGCGCCAGGCCCGCGCGCGCGGCGTCTTTCGCGGCTTGGAAATCTTCTCGAGGATTTCCCGCTCCGGATGTGCCCCGGTCACCGAGCGCGAGGGACAGGTGGTAGTAGGCTTCCGGCAATTCCGGATCGAGTTCGACGGCTCGCTGCGCGTTTGCGAGCATGAGGCTGTTGTCCCGATCGCCGCCCTGGATGTTCCGTTGGTTCTCCACGATCGCGGCACACACGAACTCCGCCGCCTCGGGTACGCGTGCTTTGCGACGCACCGACTCGCATTGCTCGTCCTGCATCAGCGCGAATCGAATTGCTCTACCGATGCCGAGCGCGGCTACGGCCGATCCCGCCTTGACTGCGTCGTTGGGAAGATCGGTTGCGTGCGACGCGACGACGTCACCGTCGGCGGTGCGCGTCAGTTCCGTCCGCACCCGCAACTGTCCACCTTCGTGACCCGCCAGCAGCTGCACCACATAGGCAACGTCCGGGCATCCGATCGCGCTGCTAAACGCAACTGCCGATACGTCGCGAGCACGCCGCGTACCTCGCCGACGAGTTCCCGGACGTACGTCGCCTCGGCTGGGTTGAGTCCGACCTCGCGGGCGGGCAGCACCGCCACGCTGCGATCGACCTGCCCGGCGGAGACCTTCTTCGGCGGTTGTTGCCAAAGCCACGCTGCCGCCGCGATCGCGGTGATACCCACCGCAAGCGCGAGACCGACGAGTGCGCGATGGCGCGCCTTGCCCGGACGGGCAGCGACGCCGACGCTGGCTCGGTGTCCCAGGGCCGCCACCAGCTTCTGCCGATACACGTCGTCCGCAATGGCATAGCTTAGGATCGCCTGGCTGCTGCCGATCGCCAGCTCCAATCCCGTCGGCAACACGGTCTCGCGCAGATGCACCATCAACATCGGCTTGCCGTGTTTCTGCGCAAAGTGGACTTCGTTGCGGCAGTTGCGCGACGCGACCGACGCCGGAGTCACGAGGTAGATGAAGCGCTCGGCCCGTTCGATCGCGTGGCCGAGTTCTTCGGTCCACTCCTCACCCGGGGAGACGCCTTCGTCGTACCAGACGTTGATGCCGTGCGCGTGCAGCCATTCGATTTCGGGAAACGCGATGGCCTTGTCCGCGTGCGAGTAGCAGACGAAGACGTAGGGCTGATCACCCTGATAGGCCCTGACGGGCTCGCTCAAGCGCGCTCCCTCCTCCTGTGCAACGATCAGGGGTGCACACCGCGAGAGACTACGCTCGTACCGCGACCGCGGGCTACTGCCTGATCAGACGCGGCGTGCGGTCTTTGCCCTGCCCCGCAGCTGACGACTCTCGCACTCGGTCATCGTGATGATCCTCGGTCGTCGGCGCGAACTCATTTGAGACGTTGGCACCGTGCGTATGGTCGGATCAGGATCGCACGACAGTAATACCGCGGTTAGTGTTCCTTTGCTGCTGAGGTATCCTCCGCCTCACGCCGTGGCCACGAACGCTGGTCGCGGCACGCCAAACGATCGCCGAGACGGCACCAACCGAATGACTAATGGGTGGAGACGCAGTGGAGGTCATTGAAGTCGAAGCTCTGGTCAAACGCTTTCCCAACCAGACCCGGAACGTGATCGATCGCCTGACGTTCGTCGTGCCGCCGCGGCAGTGCGTGGCGCTGCTCGGCCCCTCCGGCTGCGGCAAGACGACGCTGCTGCGCCTGCTGATGGGCATCGAACAACCGACGTCCGGCAAGCTGAGCATCGCGTCGGCTGTCGGCGGGCGGCTCTCCTATGTGTTTCAGGAACCCCGGCTCGTGCCGTGGCGTACCAGCCTCGAGAACGTATTGCTGCCGTTCGAGTTATCCGGTACTGCGTCGGCGAGCGCGCGCGACGAGGCGGCGGCTTTGTTGACGCGGCTCGGACTCGGCGAGCGCCTCGCCCACTTTCCACGCGAGTTGAGCGGCGGCATGCAGATGCGCGTTGCGCTCGCCCGCGCGCTGATCACGAATCCGAAGGTGCTGTTGCTCGACGAACCTTTTGCGGCGCTCGACGAACGCACGCGCTTTCGACTGCAGGATTTGCTGCTCGAATTGCGCAGTGCGCTCGACCTGCAGTACATCTCCGTCACGCATTCGATCACCGAAGCGGTTTATCTCGGCGATCGCGTGCTGCTGATGAACAAGCTCGGCCAGATCCACGTGGATCGAACAATCGAGTTGGGGACGCGCACACAGGCACTGAAGCTGGAGCCTGCATTCAACGCGCAGGTGAGCGCCTTTACGGAGCTGTTTGCATCGATGGAGCGCGCTGCATGAAAGCGATGCTGCAACACAATCTGCCCGCTTGGTTGTTCCTGCTCGTGCTGCTCGCGATCTGGCAGACCGTCGTCGGCCTCGGTTGGGTGCCGGCGTATCTGCTGCCGGCACCCAGCGACATCTACACAACGACCGTGGAGCTGTGGCCGGAGATCCGGGCCGCGACGTTGTCGACCCTCGGTTCGATCGTCTGGGGCTTAGGCTCGAGCTTCGTGATCGGTGTGACTCTCGCGATCGCGTTTTTTGCGGTGCCGATCCTGCGCCGGGCGATCCTGCCGTTCTGCGTCTTCTTCCAGACCGTGCCGATCATCGCGATCGCGCCGCTGCTCGTGATCTGGTTCGGCTTCGGCGCAACCACCGTCAAAGCGTCCGCGTTCATCGTGTCGCTGTTTCCGATTCTCGCCAACACGCTGACCGGCCTCGAAGAAACCGACCCGCAGCTGCGCGAACTGTTCCGGCTCTACAAACCGTCACGCTGGAAAATGATTGCCAAATTGCAGATACCATCGGCGATCCCGTACATCCTGACGGGGCTGCGTATCTCGGTCGGGCTCGCGACGATCGGCGCGATCGTCGGTGAGTTCATTGCGGGTGGGGGTTTGGGCAGCCTGATCGACTCGGCGCGAACGCAGCAGCGCGTCGATCTGGTGTTCAGCGGCGTGTTCGCGTCGAGCATCCTCGCGTTGCTGCTCGTGCTGACGATCGATCTGTTGAGCCGGCTGTTGTTGCGCGGCCGGCCTTATACGAGGAGTGCGTGATGGTTCGAATGGTTGCGGTGCTTGTTGGCGCGGTCCTCTGCTGCCAAGCCGGCGCGGATCCCGTTCGGGAACCGCTGCGCCTCGCGCTGAACTGGAAAGCCGAGCCGCAGTTCGGCGGGTTTTACGCGGCACAGGTCGAGGGCTTCTATCAGAAGAACGCG
>CAYUMA010000343.1:0-1518 GCA_964445675.1 uncultured Pseudomonadales bacterium
GAGTGCTTGATGAATGTTGACCGGGACGAGCTTCGGTACCTGGCTCGGTCCGAGCATCCGATCCACCAGATTTCGCAGCCGATCGGCTTCCTCGATGATGATCCGCGTGTAATCGCGCTGGCGTTCCGTTTGTAGTTCGCGTTGCAGCAGTTGCGCCGCGCCGCGGATTCCGCCGAGTGGATTCTTGATCTCGTGCGCGAGGCCGCGGACCAGTTTGCGTGTGGTTTCCTGTACCGACGCGTGGTGGTCGTCGCGGTTGATCCGCAGCAACCGATCGAGCGGCAGGATTTCCAGCAACAATTGCGGCGGTGAGCGGTCGAGCATCGGCGTGACGGTATAGTCGACCGACACCGTTGCACCGGAAATGGTGCGCGCCATCGCGCCGCGTTTCGTGAACGCCTGGCCGTCGGTCAACGCTTCGACGAACGTCGACATCGGCGTAGCCGAGTCGCAGAAAACCCGCGCGAGCGGTTCACCGCGCAGCCGGTGGCCGCTGGCTTCCACGAGCGCCTCGGCGGCTTGATTCAGATACAGAATCTGCAGATCCGCGGACAGCACCATCACCGCGGTGCTCTGCTGATCGAGTATGTAATCGGGCGGACGCATGCGACGGCGGATGGCTCCGTATTGGTGCAGTGAGGGACAGTAGTCGCGCCGCGACGCCTGTGATGTCAACTGGTCGTCAGGAAGTGCAATTATCGAACCAACGTCAGAGTCGCCGGCCCGGTCTCCGCTATGGGGTGCGCGGCGAGTGCTAAGGCTTGGGCTTGGGCAGCGGAGTTGGCACCGCCTGTGGCGTTGCGTATCGCATCACGTTGAACGTCGTGGATGCGCTCTCGATCAGCACGTTGCCGCGGCGGTCGAGGACCTTGGCCCCGGCGGTGTGAGTGCCGCGATCGACGTTCGTCAGCTCGAATACGCCCGACACCGCTTCGATTGCCGTGTCTTCACCGTCGAATACGAGCACCAAACGGTGACCCGCGCGCAGCACAGGCGTCAGGGCGACCTGAACCTCGATGTTGCCGGCGTTGTCACGAACGCTCGCGTCCGGCGCGGGCGAGATCACGTTGATCTGTGTGTAATAGCCCTGCGCCGTCGCGTCATCGGGTTCGGTGTCCTGGGTTGCCGGCGCAGTTGCGGGCTCGTAGGTGTTCATAGGCTCTACCGTGACCGGCTGCGGCGCGGAGACACCCGAGCGATCCACCGGAGCGATGTCGGTGAACACCACGTTGCCGTTCGCGTCGACGGTCTTGTAGATCTCGGCCTGCGTAACGCAAGACGCCGCGGCGAGACCGATGATCAATGCCAGTCGGATGCCCATGAACTGTCTCGCAATGACGATGCGACCAATATAACGACCCTGCGATGGATAAAAAGACCCCCCGGACCTTGCGGGCCGGGGGGTCGTGACGCGAACGGTCGGCTTACGCGGTTCTAGACGCTGTAGTACAGCTCGAACTCCGCGGGATGCGTCGTCATGTTGATGTAGGCCACGTCCTGGCGCTTCAGTTCGATGTA
>CAYUMA010000344.1:0-3280 GCA_964445675.1 uncultured Pseudomonadales bacterium
CGAGTCGGCAAAACGATTCGAAGTGGCGCCCGACAAATTTCAGCGCGAGATCAGGCTGACGGACAAAGATCAGGTCGTCGCCGACATCTATCTCGGAACGTCGCCAGGGTTCAAAAAGGTGCATGCGCGCCGCGCCGAATCGGACGACGTCTACGCGATCAATTTCGCCAACTACGATGCAACGGCGCGCACCGACGATTGGCTCGACAAGGCGTTGCTGAAGCCGACCGGTGACATCACCGCCATCAGTCGGCCCGGCCATTGGAAATTGCAGCGCACGGGGGACACGTGGACACTCGACGGCCTCGCGCCGGGCGCGACGACGAAGCAGGACGCGGCGTCCGATCTCGTCAACAAAATGGCGAATCTACAGGTCAGCGGCGTCGCCGATGCGCCGCCCGCGGATGGCATCGAGCCAGTGCTGCAGTTGACGGTGAGCACCGCGAGCGGCGAGTTCGACTACCGCTTCTTCCAACCGCAGCCGAACGGCGATTTTCTCGTCGCGCGCAATGGTCGGGATGGTTACTTCAAGCTGGCCGCGTACATCGCCGAACCGCTCGTGAAAGAGCGCGACGATCTCGTCGTCACCGCAGTGGTGCCGGAAGCTGCGCCTACCAAGTCGGTCGCGAGCCCCGCCGTCAAACCGACGGCAAAACCGCGAAGCTAGCGCGATGGCCGTTCATTGCATCGATCTGTCCGAACATCGATCGAAGGCGCCCACTCCTCAGTGGCGGATGATCGCGGTGCTGAGGATGCCAGCATTGGTGGGATGACCTCCTGCGCAGCAACCTGACGTTCGGCTACGTCCAGGTCGACAGTCCCGACGATGTCCCAGGGTCCTTTTACGACCGCACCTACAGAGCCTCGGTGAACCTGATGTGGACGCCAACGCCGGGAATCGACATGGGCGGGGAGTTCCTGTGGGGCGAGCGTAAAAACGTCAACGGCAGCAGCGGCACCGCCACGCAGATCCAACTTGCCGCGAAGTATGCTTTCTGAGGGCAAATTGGCGGCGCGGCGGGCGCTCATGAGTGCGCCGCATAGGCGCTTGCGCCGTGGCTTGTTAACCTCGCCGTTCCAATCGCCACCGAGGCCGGGCAATGAACAACGATATCGCGCTGTGGTCCACGACGAAGCAGGCAGAGGCCATCCGCAGCGGTGAGATCACCAGCCGCGCGCTGCTCGAGCACATCATCAAACGGATCGAACGGATCAATGGCGCGCTGAACGCGGTCATTACAACGAACTTCGACGCAGCGCGAACGGCTGCGGATGCGGCCGATGCGGCTTTGAAACGCGGCGATGTGATGGGGCCGCTGCACGGCGTGCCGATCACGATCAAGGATGCGCTCGAAACCCAAGGCATCCGCTCCACCGGCGGCGCAACCGAATTGCACAACAACGTGCCGACGCGCGACGCAGCGGTGGTCCGTGCGGTAAAAGATGCCGGCGCGATCGTCATCGGCAAAACGAATCTGCCGCGCTGGTCCGGCGACATTCAAGCGTTCAACGAAATGTTCGGCACGACGGTTAACCCATGGAACGCCGAGCGCGTCCCAGGCGGCTCGTCGGGCGGTGCCGGTGCGGCGGTGGCAACCGGCCTTACGTCCTTCGAGATCGGCACCGATATCGGCGGGTCGATCCGGGTTCCGTCGGCGTTCAACGGGGTGTTCGGTCACAAGCCGAGCTTCGGTATCGTCCCGAGCACGGGCTATCTGGATCACCCCGCCGGCGGCACGACCGAAGCCGACATCAATGTCATCGGGCCGATTGCACGTTCCGCGGAAGATCTGGAACTGTTGCTGAATATCCTGCTGCGTAAAGACCGGCCTCTGATCGCCGACCTCACGCCGCCACCGCACGACGTCCGTTCGCTGCGCGTTGCGGCCTGGCTCGACGATTCGTTCTGCCCGGTCGACACCGAAGTGCTCGATGTCATCACCGCCGCGACCGATGCGCTCGAAGCATCGGGCGTTGCCGTGGATCGAAACGCGCGTCCGGACATCGATGCAGCGGCGGCGTCATTGCTCGGCATGTGGTTGGTGACCGCCGCCATGGCACAGTCGTCACCGCCCGACGTTCAATCGATTCAAGCCCGCGGCCCCACAACCCATCGTGCGTGGCTCGATGCGCATATGGCCCGCGAAGCCATCCGCGCGAAGTGGGCGGAGTTTTTCACGCGCTACGACGCAATGTTGATGCCGGTGACGTTTGTACCGCCGTTCCTGCACGATCACACCGGCGATTTCGGCACGCGCACACTGATCTGTAATGGCGCGACGCGCCCGTACCTCGACCTCGTGCGCTGGACCATTCTCACGGGTATGGCGTATTTGCCCGTCACCGTACCGCCGATCGGACTGTGCACATCAAAACTGCCGATCGGCATTCAAGTGGTGGGGCCTTACGGCGGGGACTATCGAACGATTCGTCTGGCGGGACACATCGCGGCGTTGTGCGGCGGTTATCAGCCACCGCCTATGGCCTGATGCCTAGGCCCTTACTTAGAACGGGGAGGTTTGCGGAACTTGAATGCAAGTGAAAGGAGCAGAAGTCCGAACACGCCCGAATAGGTGGCGATCAACAAGACGACCGCCAGAGGATAGCGATGTGGCCGGCCCACTGCCGCCCATCGCGCCGAAGAAACACTTCAGCACGTGGTGATGTCATGCGCGCATGCGGTGCCGCTGAAGACCGTTTTCCCAATGGTGCAATTTACCCGCAGGATAGCGTGGTCAAGGGTGACGTCATCGACATCGGCAGCGCCTCGCACTTTGTCGCGGTGCCACCGGATCGAGATGCTGAACCGGTGCGCGAGTTTTTAAGCTTCACTGTCGAGGAAACGCGCTGGCCGATTGGCTTGAGGTCTGCCGGGTCGATATCGTAGCCATGGAGTCCACTGGCGTGAACTGGATTCCACTGTTCGAACTGCTGGAGTCGCGCGGCTTCACGGTCCTGTTAGTCAATGCACGCCACGCTGCTCAGGGGCCAAGCTCGCTATGTGCAGCACATGCAGGAGGCGCTGACGCAAATGAATGTCCAGTTGGCCAACGTCATCTCCGACGTCGTCGGCGAGACGGGCCAGAGGATTCTGCGAGCGATCGTCGCCGGTGAGCGTGATAGCCAGGTGTTAGGCCAGATCAAGCACCATCGCATCCACGCCAGCGTCGACCTCACGCGCATCGACGGCATCGAAGTGACCACGGCACTGGCGGTCATCAGCGAGACCGGCGCAGACATGTCGCGCTTTCCATCGGCCGGACACTTTGCCCGCTGGTTA
>CAYUMA010000345.1:0-3936 GCA_964445675.1 uncultured Pseudomonadales bacterium
TCCGCGGCGCGCGTTCGAAGTCCGCCAATGTGGCAAGCACGAAATGGTCCTCGACGGGTACCCAGTCATTCGGGCGCGGCCAATAATGACCAAAGTTCGAAACCGACGCAAACCGACATGTGACCGCCGTCGCACAGTCGCGGCGCCGTCCATCTGTTGGGGAGACACCCCACATAAGCGGACGAACCAGATGCGCCATCAGGATGTAGGTGGGAATGATCGCTGCGCCGGACACGCGACGCAGGCGGAGATGGCTGTTCATATCGTCGGACCCTCTTGCGCCATGGATGGCGCAAGGGGAGCGCCCACGGATGGCTTGAGCGTGTCCGACGATGTGAACAGCCATCTCCGCCGTGGTTCGTCTCGACCTTCAACCGGCCGCGGCGGATTCCACGTCGCGTTGCAGTGCCGGCAACACCTTCGCCGCGAACAACCGCATGTTGCGTTCGGCCTCGTCGTACGGCATGCCCGCGTAACTGAACACACAGTTGAACGTGTTCGATCGGGTTTTTTCACACGTCTGCCGGATGCGGTCGATGCACATCTTCGGCGTGCCCCATACTTGAAGATCGAGATACATCTGCGTCATCTGCTCCGCGCTGCGACGATCCGCCTGCGACATTGCCGCATAAAACTCATAGCCTTTGGTCTTGGCGAAGTGTTCGCCGCCCAATTCGTAGTGCTTGCGCGCCGTTTCCCAATAGCCGCCGATCCATTGGATCGCCATTTCGCGGGCGCGTTTTTCGTCGTCGTCACAAAACACCCAGCCCGCGATGATCGGCGCAGGCGCGGGCGCGTTGTTGACCTGCTGATACACGTCGCGGTACGCCGCGAGTTCCTGCTCGACCATCGGCCACGGCTTCTGCGGAATCACCAGAATGCCGATGCCGAGCCGCGCCATGATCTCGACGGACTCGGGCGACACGGCGGCTGCGTAGCTGCGTCCCCTGAACGTGCGTTCCGGGCGCGGCCGGATGTCCTTGCGCGGTTGCTGGTAATGCTTGCCGTTGAATTCGCAGTAGCCTTGTTCGAGGCCGGCCAGAATCATCTGCGCCGCTTCGACGAAGCGCTCGCGCGATTCATCCATCGGCACACGGAAACCCTCGAACTCGACGCGCCCGGCGCCGCGGCCCATGCCGAGGATGAAGCGACCCTCGCAGATGTGGTCCAGCATCGAGATCTGTTCGGCGACGCGGATCGGATCGTGCCACGGCAACACGACGACCATCGACCCCAACTTGATCCGTTGCGTGCGGCCGGCCATATACGTCAGGAACTGCAATACGTCCGGACACATCGTGTAGTCGGTGAAGTGGTGTTCGACACCCCAGATCGAATCGAATCCCAACGGTTCCGCGAGATTCGCAAGGCGCAATTCGTTGCGATACACCTCACCGTCGCTGATACGGTTTTCCGGATTCTGCAGAATGGTCGCCACGCCAACGTGCATTTTCGATTCCTCGCTTGACTGAAATGGTTGCTCGAGTCGTTTAGTCGAGCAGATTCTTCGGCACGTCCGCGGTCGTCAAGGTCCACTTCGGCGGGCGTTTTTCCAGGAACGACGTAACGCCTTCGCGCGCATCGGCTTGATTGCCCAACCACGCGAACGCCGGATTTTCGCGGCGCATCATCTCCGGCACCGTCAGGCTCATGCCGTCCCACAACAGGCGCTTCGTGACGGCGACCGATGCGGGCGCTGTGTTCGCCGCGATGTCGCGCGCCATCTCGAGCGCCGCCGGCAAGACATCCGCCTGCGGCAACGCACGGCTCGCAAGACCCATCTGCGCTGCTTCGCGTCCGCTGATCGTCTTGCCCGACAACAACAACTCCGCTGCGCGCGACAAACCGATCACGCGCGTCAGGATCACGTGCGACGCGAGCTCCGGCAGCACGCCGCGGCGCACGAATACGAATGCGAGCTTCGCGTTCTCGGCGACGAAGCGAACGTCCGCCAGCATCGGATACGTGATGCCGACACCGATCGCGTGACCGTTGAGCGCTGCGATCACGGGCTTGCCGATCTGATACGGGTACAGCGTCGGGCGCGGCGCTTGCGCGCTGCGTTCGGCCGGACGATCACGGCCGCTGAACGTGCCGCCGCCGCGGCCGAGGTCGGCACCGGCACAAAACGCGCGGTCGCCCGCGCCGGTCAGCACCACGGCGCGGATAGCCGCATCGTCGTTGCACCGGTGCATCGCATCGTTCAGTTCGCCGGCCATCACCGCCGTCCACGTATTCATCGCTTCGGGCCGATTCAGCGTAATCAGCGCGACACCGTCGTTCACGTCGAACAGGATCTGTTGGTAACCCATGGTTTCGTGCCCCTTAGCGTTCATCGATCCACGGTTGCAGTTTCGCGCGCCGCTGTACGGCAGCTGCGATGTGACGCTGCATTTCACCCTGCACCTGATCGTTGGCTTCGGGGAGGCCGCGCGAATCGCGTAAGCCCCCGTCCATCAGCACATACGAGCCGGTCATGAATTCACCGTCGGGACCGGCCATAAAACTCGCAAGCGCGGCGATGTCCGCCGGCCGACCGACGCGGCCGACCGGTGTACGCGCCTCGAGCCGCGAGCGGATCGCGCCGCCGGCATCGCCCGCGAGGGACTGTGCGAGCGGCGTCTCGATGACGCCGGGGCCGATCGCATTCACCGTGATGCCGTACCGCCCCAGATCCTGCGCCCAGCCGCGCACCATGATGCGCACGCCGGCTTTGGTCGCGGAGTAGCCGAACGTCATTGCGCCGGTGTTCTCGGCTGCAAGCGAGGAAAGGCACACGATGCGGCCGCCGTGGCCGAGCTTCACCATCTGCTGCGCGGTCGCCTGCACCGTCAGGAAGACGCCGGTCAGATTGACATCGAGTTGATCCTGCCAGTCCTTCAACTCCATCTCGAGCACCGAACCGCCGCGCGCGATGCCGGCATTCGCCACCGCAATATCGAGCCGCCCGAGTTCGGAGACGCAGTGCGCCGCAGCGGCCTGCATCTGCGCCTTCGACGCGACGTTAGCCTTCACGACGACCGCGCGACGACCGAGCTGCGTGACGAGATTCGCCGTCATATCGGCGCCTTCGGCATCGACATCGGTGATGAAGATGTCGGCGCCGTCGCGCGCAAGCCGCTCGGCGATCCCGCGACCAATGCCGCTGCCCGCCCCCGTGATGAACGCAACCTTCCCTAGCAAATTTCCTTGCGGACCGCTCACGCCCCACCTCCCGTCAGCGCCAGGTCGACCAATCCGGTCGCCGGCGTCACTCGCATGTGGCTCAATGTTTTATCGGTATGCCGCATGCGCCACGACAGCAGTCGGCGCGAATAGTCGGCAAGCTGATTCTGCCGGCGCTCGTCCTGCGCGAGATCGACGAACTCACCGGGATCGCTCTTCAGATCGAACAACAGCGGCGGCAGATCGGCGAAGTGCACGTATTTCGCCTCAAGACTGCGCACGACGTTGAGCCCGCTCGTCTCGAGCGTCAACCCAAGCTCCCCGATGAACGGCGAATCGCGGAAGTCGTACTCCCAGTGCGCTTCGGTGCGCCAATCGCGCGGGGCACCTCGCCCGTCGAGAAACGGCAACAACGCGCGACCGTCGCATTGCCGGGGCGCGTCGACGCCGATCCACTGCAGCAGCGTCGGCATGATGTCGACGTGTTCGGTGAACGCGCCAACGCGCCCCTGCGTGGGCCCGTCAGGCAGGCGGACGATCAGCGGAATGTGATACGACTGATCAAAAAATCCCGCTTTGCCGTACAGCCAATGATCACCCATCTGTTCGCCGTGGTCGGACGTGAAGACGACCAGCGTGTCGTCCCACTCGCCCAACGCTTTCAGGTGCGCGAACAGCCGGCCCATGTTGTCGTCGACCTCGGCCATCAACCCGTAATAACTCGCCTGCAACATTCGATGGCGTACCGGGTCGGTGTGCGCGGCATGACGT
>CAYUMA010000346.1:0-2958 GCA_964445675.1 uncultured Pseudomonadales bacterium
GATCGCGGTTCAGGATATCGACACCGGCATGGTGATGCGTGTCCTCGAGCCCATCTGGACGACAACCAACGAGACAGCCGTGCGCGTGCGCGGCCGCATCGAGGCAATCCTCGACTGGTCAAAGGTTAACGGTTACCGGACCGGCGAGAACCCTGCGCGTTGGAAAGGTCACCTCGATCATCTGCTCGCGAAACCGTCGAAGGTGCAGAAGGTCGTACATCACGCAGCGTTGCCGTTTTCAGAAATCCACGGATTCGTGCAGACGCTGCGCCAGCAATCCGGTGTGGGCGCGGCCGCGCTCGAATTCACGATCCTGTGCGTCGCCCGCACTGCCGAGACGATCGGTGCCAAGTGGGATGAGATCGACCTCGACGCGAAACGATGGACGATTCCGGCAGCACGCATGAAAGCGGGAAAAGCACACACAGTGCCCCTTTGCACCAGGGCGATCGAGATTCTCGAATCGATGCACATGCTGGGTGGCGTCTACGTGTTCCCTGCCGCAAATCCGAAGCGGCCGCTCTCCAGCGCCGCGATGTCGTCTGTGCTGAAGCGCATGAAGGTTGCTACAACCGTGCATGGCTTTCGCAGCACCTTCTCCGATTGGGCCGCCGAGAAGACAGGCTATCAGCACGAAGTCGGTGAGATGTCGCTCGCGCACGCGGTGTCGAGCGCGGTCGAGGCCTCGTATCGGCGTGGCGATCTGTTCGAGAAGCGCGTCGGGCTTATGAACGATTGGGCGCGTTACATAGATGCCAAACCGGGATCGACAACCGACAAGGTGGTTCAGATCAGGAGCGCGTCGTGAAGCAAATGACGAACGATCGTTCGCGAGATTCGCGCAAGAGCAGAATTCCCTCCACGAACTGACGTGAAAAATTCAAACTCGATAGGCGCTTGGGCTCAGTGAGCCCAAGTACTCCTCGGACAACCGCGCAACCAAAATGCCGCGAGAGCGTCCGAACGAAACGGACACCGGTCGCGGTCACCGTGATGAAATTCAGCACGACTGTGAGTGGGCTCACTGAGCCCACTCACTCGCTCGACAACGGTGGCCGCAACAATGTGCAATCGTCATAAGCGGGCGAGCCGGGAACCGAGGGCGGCGAAGCGCACCCCACATGCGCGCAGCCGCGACAGCGGAATCACGCGCGTGGTCGTACTTGAACTGCGTACCGAAGGCGCAGTTTCGACTTGAAGCAAGGGTCGTGACGGGCGAATGCCCGGCGCGATCCGTGCTACGACCCGAAGGTGCCGTCGTCACTACAAAGCGAAGCGGGGTAGTGACGACGGCCACACGCCAATAACTACGCGATCCCGCGGTCGGATTTCGAAGTGACACTAGAGTTGCCGCTGCCTAAGCTGCATGCACTGACGATTTATACGCGGCCACTGCGTTTAAAGTGGCAGGTCGATCCAGCCTGGCGTAAGCCAACCGGACAGCGAAGCAGACGCTCAATCACTGCAACAGCGACAGCGAGAACCGTGCAATGTGGCAATGACCGTCAAGGTCATCGGTTCATCGGTTCATCGTCGAGACTGCGGATCTTCGATCCGTTCGTTCATTTCGGCCATCGGCCCATCTTCCCATCGACGTCGAGCGATTCGCCTGGGGCGACGCGAGACAATCCATCAACCCCGCCGCTCCGCTGCACCATCAAAGGAGGTGACCCTAGAAAGCCACGTTCGACATAAGACCTGACTGTGTAGGTCCGTTGGTACTAGCGCAGCTGTTCTCTTCGACCGAAGAGGCTCCGCGTCGCCGGATCTCGGCACTGTTCAGGTCAGGGAGTGGTGTCCCACGATCATGGCCGTGAAAGCGGAACTCGATCAGCTACGGCTGCCGAGTCGATCAGAAACACTTACCAGACTGTTCGAACACCGTAGCGACCTAAACCACCAACGATCGAAAAGCCCGAACCCCGGGCGCGGCGTCTGCTGCATATACGGTTCATATAGCTTCGTCGCCTTGTCCATGGTATAAGCTAGACTGTTGTCTAGTTTAATTGGATTGCACACCATGCGCGAAGTCGGCGCCTTTGAGGCCAAGAACAAACTGGGCACTTTGCTCGACTGGGTGGAGAACGGCGAGGAAGTTCTGATCACCCGTCGCGGCAAAGCGGTGGCGCGACTTGTGCCGGCGAAACCCGGCTTCGACCGGGCGAAAGCGAACAGGGCCGCTGCCAACATTCGTGCCCGCAGTGTCGGCGTTACGCTCGGCGATCTGAAGATCAAAGACTTGGTGAACGAGGGTCGCCCTTGAGTCTGGTGATCGACAGCTCGATCACCCTGGCTTGGTTGTTCGAGGATGAGCGTTCCCCGGCTGCCGACGCGGTGCTCCGTCACGTGGCCGAGTCAGGCGCGGTAGCGCCATCCCTCTGGCGACTGGAAGTTGCGAATGCGCTACAGATGGCGGTCAAGCGCAAACGGATCACCGCGGCGTTCCGAGATGCGTCGATTGCGGACTTGCAGGCCCTCGAGGTGAACATCGATGCCGAAACGGACCGTCATGCCTGGACAACCACGCTGCAGTTGGCCGAACAGTGTCGGCTCACCCTTTACGATGCTGCGTATCTCGAACTCGCTCGGCGGCTTGATTTGCCGCTGGCGACACTCGACGAGGAGCTCCGCGCCGCGAGCGCTGCAGTCGGTGTCACGCTGCTTGGCGC
Source organism: uncultured Pseudomonadales bacterium (assembly GCA_964445675.1). GTDB lineage: Bacteria > Pseudomonadota > Gammaproteobacteria > Pseudomonadales > Azotimanducaceae > DATJGR01. Next base: position 2,670 of record CAYUMA010000346.1, read on the forward strand.
CTGAGCCAGACGCTATGGTCCATGATAAGCGTATGGGCTTGTTCGGTGGGATGACTTTCGCGTGTCTACGTCCTGAGATGGGAAATTGACTCGGCATTTTCGCCAACACTTGCACAGTGGTGCGCTATCGCGAGGATAAGAAGCATAAACCACCTGTTGGTGAATCCGGCTGCGTATCGCGTGACTGCGCAGCGAAGCGAAAGCAGTTATTGAATTCGTCTGAGATGTGGAATGACGCGAACGGCTGATGGACATCGCGCCGAACGCGCACAAGTGCGTAGCGATAACG
>CAYUMA010000347.1:0-2225 GCA_964445675.1 uncultured Pseudomonadales bacterium
GCACTTTCGACCTCACCGCCACGTTCGACGGACAGGCGCAGTAGACTGAGATATTCGCCGCGGCCGCGCTAGGAGAAATGAATGCAACAGCCAAACGTTCAGTTGCGCATGGACTTCACCCGGTTCGAGGTGGTGGATACCACGACGCTTGCCGAAGTGCCGGCGCCGGTGCCGGGCATCACCCGCCGGATGCTCGAGCGCGACGGCGGTGAAGTGGCGCGGGCAACGTCGATCGTGCGCTACGAAGCCGGCCGCCGGTTTCCCCGCCATGACCATGGTCTGGGTGAAGAAATATTCGTGCTGAGCGGGAGCTTCGCCGATGAACACGGCAGCTATCCGGCCGGCACCTACCTGCGCAACCCGGCGGGATCGTCGCACGAGCCTTACACGGACGCCGGCTGCGAACTGTTCGTGAAGCTGCGGCAGCTCGACCCGCAGGATCAGCAGCGCGTGGTGATCGATACCCGCCATGGCGCGTGGCGGCCGGGGTCCGGACCGGGGCTGCAGAATATGCTGCTCGGCGGCTTCGGCAGCGAACGAACGGTGCTGGTGCGGTGGGCGCCCGGCACGCAGGTGCCACCACATACTCACGCCACGGTCGAAGAAACGCTGGTGCTGGAAGGCGAACTGCAGGATGAATTCCACCGCTATCCGGCAGGGACCTGGTTTCGTGCGCCGCGCGGCAGCACGCATGCGCCGTTCAGCACTGAAGGCGCGCTGATTCTCATCAAGGTCGGCCACGTGCGGGAAGCCTGACGTCCGCGAGGTCATGCGGCCGACAGCGCCGCGACCGTTTCACGTCGTTAGCAGGAGAGCGCAATGGACCTCGGTATTCGTGGCAAGCGGGCGATCGTCAACGGCGGCAGCGCCGGGCTCGGCCGCGGTAGTGCGCTGGCACTGGCGCGCGAAGGGGTCGAACTCGTCGTCTCCGCACGCGGCGAAGAACGCTTGCGGCAGAGCTGCCGGGAGATCGCGCAGGAGACCGGCGTCGCGGTTACGCCGGTGGTCGCCGACCACAGCACACCGGAAGGCCGCGCCAGAATTCTCGGCGTCTGCCCGAATCCCGACATTCTCGTCATGACGTGTTCACCGCCGCAGGTCACCGGCGACTACAGCGCGATCGAGCCGCAGGATTGGTACAACAATCTTGCGGTGACGCTGATCAGTCCCGTCGAATTCGTCCGCGCGACCATCGACGGCATGATCCAGCGCCGCTGGGGCCGCATCGTCAACATCGGCACCGGCGCGGCCAAATTCCCTGTTGAAATCCGCATCCTGTCCGGCGCGCCGCGCGCCGCGCTCAACAACTACGTCGTGGCGGTGTCGAAAAAAGTCGCGCGCCACAACGTGATCCTCAATAACCTGCTGCCCGGCATGCACCATACGGCCGGCATCGAGGCGGGCTTCAACGCAATGGCAGCAGCGAACGGCACAACCTACGATGAAGAAGTGGCGAAGTTCGCGCGCGAATTTCGCATTGCCCAGGGCGGCTTCGGCGATGCCGACGACTTCGGCGTGTTCTGCGCGCTGCTGTGCAGCCAACAGGCGCGTTATGTCGTGGGGCAAAGCTTCGTGATCGACGGCGGTGTCGGTAACACGACTTTTTAGCAACAGCCGATCTGCGGCGCCGAATCCTGCCGGCCATCGCCGGGCGTGCGTTTGCGCGCGTCGTGTGGTTCGCTTGCACATCCCGCCACCCCTCGAGGGACAGACCGTGCCGCTCAAACCAGGACCCATGCAGGTAGTTCACAACTTCTTCGCGAGCAAATCCGAGGTGTTCAAAGACCTCGACGCGCTGGACCTTTGGCCGACCACCTATGTGTCCGACCGAATGCAGGAATTGCCGCTGCATTGGCACGACGTCGACAACTGCGGCTATGTCTTGGAGGGCAGTAGCTACGTACTCAACGAGCGCGGTGAGCGCATTGCGCTCGGCCCTGGCGACAAACTCATCATTCCGGCCGGCGCGTTGCACGCGGAGGGCGAAGTCAGTGCGCGCATGGTGTACATCGTCGGCATCCCCGAAGCGGCCAACCTCTTCGAAAAGCTGACACTGCTCGATCCAAAAGACAGCCCGCTCAGGTCCGCATGAAGCAGCGCGTGTTCTCGAAGGGCCGGGATCGACTGCGAATCAAGACGCCTCGACGCTAGCCCGGTAGCGCATCGCGGGAGCGCCGGGTTAGCATCGGGCCATGTGTGATTCCCACGACGTCGTCAATCAAACG
>CAYUMA010000348.1:0-4234 GCA_964445675.1 uncultured Pseudomonadales bacterium
CATCAATCCGTCGGATTATCGGGTCGCGCGGGAAGCCTGCGGCGCCTGTCACCTCGACATCATCGAGGCGGCGGTGCGCAGCTTGCACTCGACCGGCGCGATGTTGTGGGGCGGGGCGGCGTACAACAATGGCATCCTGCCGTACAAAAACTACATCCTCGGCGAGTCGTACGACCGCAACGGCGTCGGCACGACGTTGCACGGTCCGCAGATACCGGAGGCGCTGCGCGCGGACGCGGGTCGCGCTGGAATTCTGCCGCTGCTGTACCCGTTGCCGGCGTGGGAGACGCTGAAGCCGGGCGACATCTTTCGGGTGTTCGAACGCGGCGGACGCAACATCGGCAATCTGTTTCCGGAGACGGGATTGCCCAACGCGACGGGTCAGGCGCAGCGCGCCGAAGAACCGGGCAAACCCGACATCCGGCAATCCAATCGCGGGCCGGGCACCGGCGCACGCATTTCGGTTCCGGTGATCAACATCACGAAGACGCGCCTCAACGATCCCGTCACGTGGTTCCTCGGCACCAATGATCAGCCCGGCGACTATCGCAGTTCGGGCTGCGCATCGTGTCACGTCGTTTACGCCAACGACCGCGATCCGCGGCACGCAGGCCGGTACGCGAAGTACGGCCACGACGGCAAATCGATCACCACCGATCCGACGATCGATCGAAACGCGCCCGGGCATCCGCTGGAGCATGCGTTCACGCGGGCGGTGCCGACGAGCCAGTGCATGATCTGCCACATGCACCAGCCCAACATGTTCATGAACAGTTTCCTTGGCTACACGATGTGGGACTACGAATCGGACGCGCCGTCGATGTGGCCGGAGAAGCAGCAATATCCGTCGGATGCGCGTGTACGCGCCGTGCTCGATCGTAATCCCGAAGGCGCTGCACCGCGCGGCAAGTGGGCCGACGTCGATTTCCTTGGTGCGGTTGCGGATCTGAATCCGACTCTGAAGGACACCCAGTTCGCCGACTACCACGGCCACGGCTGGAATTTCCGCGCGGTGTTCAAGCGCGATCGTAAAGGCAATCTGCTCGACGCGCAGGGCGCAGTGGTCGGCGATTCGGATCCGCAGAAGTTCAAAAAAGCGGTGCACTTGTCGTCGGTCCATGTCGATGTCGGCATGCAATGCGTCGACTGTCACTTTGCGCAGGACAATCACGGCAACGGACATATCTATGGCGAGGTCGCGCAGGCGGTCGAGGTTGATTGCGTCGATTGCCACGGCACGCCGCAGCGACTGCCGAATCTGTATACGTCGGGTCCCGCTGCGCTCGGTGGCGGAGCGGACATGAGCGTGTTGCGCACGCCCGATGGTCGCAAGCGCTTCGAGTGGATCGACGGCGCGCTATTCCAGCGTTCGATGCTGGATGCGACGCTCGAGTGGCGTTTGAGCCTCGTCAAACAGAGCGTCGACCCGGCCAGCCCCGATTACAACGCGAAGGCCGCGCGCGCGAAGCTGATGTCGAAGGATCCGACGACGCAGCACTGGGGCGGCGATGTTGCTCCAAAGGACCTGGCGCACTCGTACGACGACATGGAGTGCTACTCGTGTCATACGTCGTGGACCAACAGTTGCGGCGGCTGCCACCTGCCGATCGAAGCGAACTGGAAGACGCAGCGGCACCACTACGAGGGCGGCGAGACGCGCAATTACGCAACCTACAATCCGCAGGTCGCGCGCGACGACATGTTCCTGTTGGGTCGGCGCGGTCCCGGCAAAGGCGGCAAGATCGCGCCGGTGCGCTCGTCGTCTGCGCTGGTGTTGTCATCGACCAATGCGAACCGCGAGAAGATCTATATCCAGCAACCGCCGATCGCTGCGAGCGGCTTCAGTTCGCAGGCGTTCAACCCGCATTACCCGCACACGGAGCGCAAGACCGAGACGAAGACGTGCGGCGACTGTCATCTGTCCGCGGCCGATGACAACAACGCGATCATGGCGCAGCTGCTGATGTTCGGAACGAACTTCGTGAATTTCGTCGGCTATCACGCGTGGGTTGGCGAAGCGGGTGCGGTCAGCGCGGTGCAGGTCACCGAGTGGGACGAGCCGCAGGCCGTGATCGGCAGTTACCTGCACAAATACGCGTATCCGGATTGGTATGCGGCGCATCGCGCGAATGGAGAGCGACTCGAGACCGCGCACACCCACACCGCGGGGGATGCCAACTGTCTGCAGTTGCGTGGCGAATATCTGTATGTCGCCGAAGGGCAGGGCGGCGCGCGGGTCTACGACGTCGCGAGCGTCGCCAACAAAGGGGTCTCCGAGCGGATCATCACGGCGCCGTTCAGTGGCTTGGGGCAGGACACGCACATCGCGTCGCACGACGCGACGTGCATCGCGCTGCCGACGAATCAGCCGATCGACCCACTGCGCAACGACGGCGAACTGATGCGCGTGACAAACCTCGAGCAGCCGTTCCACCCGATCTATCGTTACGCCGTGATCACCGACGCGAAGGAGGGCCTGATCCTCGTCGATGTGACGACGCTTTCCGACGGCGAGCCGCGCAACAACCATCTGCAACGCGCATTGACGTGGAATGACGGCGGCATTCTGACCGGCGCGCGTCATATAACGCTCGGTGGTCACTATGCGTATGTGATGGCAGACGCGGGTCTGGTGATCGTCAGCTTGAATGATCCGCTGCATCCAAGTGTCGTCGCCACGGTGCCATTGACGGGTGGGCAGGCGTCGGCGTTGCAGTTCCGGTATCTGTTCGTGACGGACCGCGATGGGCTGAAGGTCGTCGACGTCACCGAGCCTACAGCGCCGCGTTTGATCCCCGACAACGTGATACCCATCGGTGCCGCGCATAGGGTTTACGTCGCGCGCACATACGCGTATGTCGCCGCCGGCCCCGAGGGCATCGTCATCGTCGACGCCGAACGACCGGAAAAACTGCGCGAATACAGCCGCTTCAATGCGGCTGGCCAACTCGTCGACAGTCGCGATGTGATCGTCGCGTCGACGAACGCATCGTTGTTCGGCTATGTCGCCGACGGCGCGGGCGGGCTCAAGGTGCTGCAACTCACGTCACCCGAGTCGCAACCGAAATTCTACGGGTTCAGCCCCGAGCCGAAGCCGCAGCTGATCGCGCGCTATCCGACGCGCAAGCCCGCGCTCTCGCTGTCGAAAGGTCTCGACCGCGATCGCGGCGTCGATGAAACCGGCGGCCAGATCGCCGTCTTCGGCCGCCTCGGGTCACGCCCGCTGAACCTCGACGAAATGCGGCGGCTTTATCTAGACGCGCGCGGTCAGCCGTGGCGCGTCACCGACAACCCGAGCGAGCCCAAGCCATGATGCGCAGCATCCGGGTAGGTCTCCTCGTCGTGCTGCTGGCGCAGCACAGCGCGGTTGTCGGGGCTGACGACGTCCACCTCGGCGTCGCGAGCTGCGCGACCGGCGTCTGTCACGGCAAGCTGCTGCCGCAGAAAGACAAAAACGTGTGGCTCAACGAATACCGCGTGTGGTCGGCGGACGATCAACACGCGCGCGCGTTTCAAACGCTGCAGAGTCCGCTGTCGAAGGCAATCGCAGACAAACTCGGCATCGTAAGCGCCCAGACTTCGGATCTGTGCCTCAACTGCCACACGGACAATGTCAAACAGAATCTGCGCGGCGCGAAGTTCCAGCTCAGCGACGGGATCGCGTGCGAGGCGTGCCACGGCGGCGCGGCGCGCTGGATCGAGAGTCACAGCGAGCCGACAGCGACGCACGCCGACAATCTCGCGAAGGGGATGTATCCGACCGAGCTGCCCGACGCGCGCGCCGCGCTTTGCGTCTCGTGCCACCTCGGTGATGACGACCGATTCGCAACGCATCGGATCATGGGGGCAGGGCATCCGCGCCTCAGTTTTGAACTCGACGCGTTCTCGGCGAATCAACCTGTGCACTACACAGTCGATGCCGACTATGTGCGCCGCAAAGGCAACGTCGAAGGTTTCAACCTGTGGCTCGCGGGTCAACTCGCGGGCGCGCGGCGTTTTGTCGAACTCGCGTCGGGACATTGGTTGCGCGATGCGCAGACGATGTATCCGGAACTGGCGTTTTACGATTGTCACGCGTGCCATCATTCGATGGACGAAGCGCGCTGGTCGGCGCGCGTTGCCGGCGCCGGGATCGCCCCGGGCAGTTTGCGTCTGCAGACAGACGCGCTGCTGATCCTGCAGGCGACCAGTGCCGTGCTGGATCCGGCGGGTGTCGGCGCGCTTGCGAATGCGA
>CAYUMA010000349.1:0-1834 GCA_964445675.1 uncultured Pseudomonadales bacterium
GCGCGCCTGGCGATGCAGCGCGGTCGCGTTCGCGACGCGATGCGCCACTGGCAGCAGGCGATCGAACGGGATCCCTACAACTACTACCCACACGTGATGTACGGATACATGCTGATCGTGCAGGGGGATCTTGCGGGCGCCGAGCGCAACTTCAATGAAGCGCTTCGTTTGGCGCCGCATGGCGCCGGGAAGATTGGGGGGACCGTCGGTCGAATTCAGATTTCAATTCAGCGTGGCGATCTGGAAAAAGCCAAGGCGGAGTTCGAGCCGCTGTGGAGCGAGTACCAGCACACACCCTTCGGGATTCTCGGCTTCCTCCTGGCGAGGTTGGGTCATGAAGGAGAAGCCCGCGCGCTTGTAGCTGAACTGAGCGTGGACAGTAATGCGGACCCCGAGATGATTTTCTGGCTCTACTACGGCTTGAAGGATTATGAGCACGCACTTGAGTGGCTGCGCCGGGGAATCGACGATCGCAACCAGGGCCTGGTGACCTTCGTTCGCCTGCCGAATACGTTCCCGGAGATCCAGGATCTGCCGGGCTTCGCCGCCGTACTCGCGCATCTGGATTCGTTGCAGCGCTCGCCCTAACCGACTTCGCAAATTCATCGATATGTCCCCCGACGATCAACCAGTGTCGCGCGTCGGTAATTCTCAGCGTGACGTGAGTTTGGAGGATGGAAGTCCGGGCTGCGCCAACACGCTTTCGCACTGAGGCAGTGACCGCCCACCCATTCGCGGTGTGGCTGGAACGCCGCGCCGTGCGAGGTGACTTAGAACCGATCGCTCACCACTTCCAGCAATCGACGCCCGTGGATAACCGCCACGATCAGTACCCGCGAAGCTTCGACTCGATAGATCAGCCGATAACTGTAGACGAAGCACTCGTGAACCGACGGATCTTCGATCTCGGGGACCATACGACCGATCTGCGGGAACTCGGCCAGCATCTTGGCGACGTCAACGATTTTGCCAACGACCGCGCGAGCGTATTAGGCCGAGTCTCGTTGGATGTACGCGCCAATCGACTCGACGTCCTCAACCGCTTCTGGAGACCAGACTACTTCGTGAGCCATCGGTCCAGGCGCTGCTCGACCTGCGCATGCGACAGACTCCCGTCGTGGGCGGCGCGGTGAATGCCCTGCCGGACCTTCTCAATGACGTACAGGTGGTACTGCACGTCTTCCATCGTGCAGTTCTCCGGCAACTTCCGGAGCAGCGCTTCCACGTCTTTTTTTACTTCGCCCATCGACGTTCCCTCTGTGGATCCGCAAACAGTACACCTCCATCGTACGGCCGCGAAATGTCCTAATGACAGAACCATGGACCGATCCTCACAGCATTCACGATACCGTCTGCACGTTGCGGCCGATGTAGGTGTTCGACAGCGCGACGCGTGCGATTGCTGCTCAGGGCCACGGACGCACATGCGCCCCCCGGTCGCTCCAGTGAGCGCCGGACGCGTTCCCAAGCGCAAGGCGGTGAATGACGCACTTCGCGAAGTGCTGAAGAACCGCAACAGCGCAACCTGACGCGTCGAGGTTGAGTCCAATTGGCTCGAGACCAACCGACGAAGACTGACGAGTTCCTTCAGCGGATCCATTCGATACCGATCACGGCGGAGCTTGAACCAGCGGCTGAACATTTCGAGAGGCAGTGTGTTCAGCGTTGCCCCGTCGTGGAATCGGCCTGTGCGACACCCAACAGCTTCAAACCGTGTGCGCATCGATGCTTCAACTTCACGAGTGCGCGGCTGCGTCCCACTGTCAGGCTCCACCGGCCGCTCAGAGGATAGGGAGCATAACCCGCCTGTTGGTGAATCGAGTTGAGTGTCGCG
>CAYUMA010000350.1:0-1964 GCA_964445675.1 uncultured Pseudomonadales bacterium
CTGGCACGCGAGCCCCAACCGTGCCGCGATCGTCGCGGTCGCCACACCATGCTGACCGGCAACCGTCTCCGCGATGATCCGACGTTTGCCGATGCGCTGCGCAAGCATCGCCTGGCCTACGGTGTTGTTGATCTTGTGCGCGCCGGTATGGTTCAGATCTTCGCGCTTGAGGAAAATCTGCGCGCCACCCAGCTCCCTCGTTAGGCGCCGCGCCGGATAGAGCGGTGTAGGGCGGCCGACGTACAGCGCGAGGTCTTGCGCGAGTTCGCGCTGAAAGTCCGGATCCCGCTTCAGCTCCTGGTACAGCGCATCGAGCTGATCGAGCGCGTGGATCAGCGTCTCCGCGACGAACCGACCGCCGTACGGTCCAAAGTGACCGTCACGCGTTGGCGCCTCATACGGGTCGTTAGTTCCCTCGGTTGGCACGTTGCACCTCGAGCATGAATTGTTCGATCTTTGCGGCGTCCTTGACGCCCTTCGACGCACCTTCGACTCCAGTGCTGACATCGACCGCGAATGGCCGCGTTCGTCGGATCGCCTCCCCCACGTTGGCCGGCGTCAGACCGCCCGCGAGGATCAACGGCTTCGCCGACGTCGCGGGCCACCACGACCAATCGAACGAGACCCCGGTGCCGCCCTCACGTTCCGCGGTCCACGCGTCGAGCAAATAACCTGCGGCTCCCGGGAAGCGTCGTTCGAGATCAGCGGCCGCCTCGACCGCCGCCATGCGAATTGCTTTGATGTAAGGCAACCCGGCGGCAGCGCACGCGGCGTCGGATTCATCGCCATGGAACTGCACGAGCGCAATCCCACTTGCGAGCGCTGCCGCGCGAACCTGGCGCGGATCGACATCGACGAACAATCCCACCGCAGTGACGAACGGCGGCAGCGTAGTGATGATCGACTTTGCCTGCTCGGGCGAAACGTAGCGCGGACTCGACGGATGGAAATTGAACCCGAGCGCGTCACAACCGGCACGGACGGCCGCATCGGCATCGGCGCGGCACGTGATTCCGCAGATCTTCACCTTGACGCGCATTTACCGGAGCCCGGAAAAAGCGCGGTAGTCTACCAGACGTCGCCCGCGGCTTTCAGAATCATCGGGGCGCGACCGCTTGGAAACGGAAATTCGGCGCCGTACTGAACGTCGATGAGATAAAGGCCCGACGGCGGCGCAGTGGGACCAACGATTTGGCGGTCACGCGCAAGCAGGGCCGTACCGATCCACATCGGCTCGTGATCGCCAGCGCCTACCTGCATCAGTGCAGCCGCGATGTTGCGGACCATGTGATGCAGAAATGCGTTGGCCGTGACGTCGATGACGACGAGGTCATCGAGCCGACGCACCGCAATCGAAAAGATGCAGCGAAACGGCGACCGGGACTGACATGCGGCCGACCTGAATGTCGTGAAGTCGTGTTCCCCGATCAACATCCGCGCCGCCGCATGCATCGCTGCGTCGTCGAGCCGCCGCGCGGACCACGTCACGCATTGGCGCCCAATCGCCGGCGCCTGTTCGGATTCGAGGATGATGTAGAGATAGCGGCGTCCCGTTGCGCTGAAGCGCGCGTGGAAGTGCGCGGGCACGGCCTGGACCCAGCGCACGCGCAGTTCATCGGGCAGCAGGCTGTTGACCCCGCGAATCCATGCGCGCGAAGGACGTACCGCGGTGGTCGCAAATCCGACAATCTGCTGCGTCGCGTGAACGCCCGCGTCGGTCCTGCCGGCGGCGTGCGCACGGATCGGCGCGTCAGCGACCCGGCTCAACGCCTCTTCGAGTGTTTGTTGCACAGACCGCTGGCCCGCCTGTCGCTGCCAGCCATGAAAGCCACTGCCGTCGTATTCGACGCCGAGAGCGAGATGCGCAACGATCGGCGGCGATTCAGGCGTGATGGAACCTGCGGGAAGCGATGTGCGCTATTTCAATTTCGCGAGCAGATCGGTCGCGACCTGCTGCTGCTCGT
>CAYUMA010000351.1:0-6995 GCA_964445675.1 uncultured Pseudomonadales bacterium
CCAACGCGGGCGCCGCATCAACGTTGGGCTATACGTCGCCACTTCAGCATCGATTGTGCAAACGTTCGCAACCGGATCGCTGCCATCGAGCGGCGCCGCCTCCGCGAGATGCAACAACACCCTGCAGCGCGCGAGGTGGCGCAGAAACTGTGTGCCGAGGCCAGCGCCAGCGGCTGCGCCTTCGATCAAGCCGGGGATATCGGCCATCACGAAGCTGCGTTCGCTGCCGAGGCGCACGACACCGAGGTTCGGCGTCAACGTCGTGAACGGATAGTCGGCAATCTTCGGGCGCGACGCGGAGACGCGCGCGAGCAGCGTCGACTTGCCGGCCTTGGGCATCCCCAGCAGCCCGACATCGGCAAGTACCTTGAGTTGCAGTCGCAGCCGACGGACCTCGCCCGGATAGCCGGGCGTCGTTCTGCGGGGTGCCCGGTTCGTCGACGACTTGTAGTGGGTGTTGCCAAAACCGTGGCGACCGCCGCGCGCGACGACGAGGCGATCGCCGGCCACGGCCATGTCACCGAGAATTTCCAGGGTGTCTTCATCGACGATCGTCGTGCCGCTCGGCACACGAATCACGAGATCGTCGCCACAGCGTCCGGTCATGTTCTTCGGGTGGCCGGATGCGCCGTGTTCGGCCCTGTAGCGTGACTGGTAGCGGAAGTCGATCAGCGTATTGAGTGCGGCATCCGCCTCGAGCACGACATCGCCGCCATGGCCACCGTTGCCGCCATCGGGTCCGCCCAACGGAATATATTTCTCGCGGCGGAACGAGCACGCACCCTTTCCGCCCCGACCGGCTTCGACCTGGATGGTCGCTTCATCGACGAACTGCATGGGAACTGCGCCTCGCCGCGCGCGAAAGCCGGCAGAAGCGCTAGGCCTCGGCGGCGACTACGCTGACGATCCGACGCTTCAGGCGGCCCTTTTCTTCGAACTTGACCTGGCCGTCGGCGGTTGCGAACAACGTGTGATCGCGTCCGCAGCCTACGTTGGCACCGGGGTGGAACTGTGTTCCGCGCTGACGCACGAGGATGTTTCCGGCAACGACGATCTCGCCACCGAACTTCTTCAGCCCGAGTCGCTTCGAGTGGGAATCACGGCCGTTGCGTGTGCTTCCACCAGCCTTCTTATGCGCCATGCTTCAACACCTCGCCTTTGATCTGCGTAATGCGGACGTCGGTGTACCACTGCCGATGTCCGGCGCGCCGCATGTAGTGCTTGCGACGACGAAACTTGATGATACGAACCTTGTCGGCGCGATCGTGGCCGACAACTTCCGCGGTGATCGTGAATCCACGCAGCAACGGAGCACCGACGTTGACGTTGTCGCCCTCGGCGACCAACAGAACTTCATCGAACTCAACCGAAGCACCCGGCTCTGCGTCGAGCCGTTCGAGGCGCACGATTTCGCCTTCGCTGACGCGGTGTTGCTTGCCACCGCTCTTGAATACCGCAAACATAGCCGTGCTCCTGGCGACGATTCGATGGGGAGTCTATTAGAATGCCCGCGTCCGGGGGCGCCCGCGAAAGGCGCGTAATTCTACGGGCAAAGGTACCTCAATTCAACGAGTCGCACGCGCGATGGCACGGAACATGTCTTCCACGACGCTCGACGCGCCCGATGCGCTAAACGGCAATGTCGCGCGCGGCATCACGCTCCCCGACATCAAAGCCGTCTATCGACTCATGGCTGACGACTTCGACGCGGTCAACGCGCTGATCCCGCAACGACTCACATCGGACGTAGCCCTCGTCGAAGAAATCGGTCGGCACATCGTCGACAGCGGCGGCAAACGCCTGCGGCCATTGCTGGTCCTGCTGAGTGCCCGCTGCCTCGGTTATCAAGGCCGCGAACACATCAAGCTCGCGAGCATCATCGAATTCCTGCACACCGCGACCCTGCTGCACGATGACGTCGTCGATCGATCGGACCTGCGCCGCGGCCGCGCCACCGCGAACCAGTTGTGGGGCAACGCGCCCAGCGTGCTTGTCGGAGATTTCCTCTACTCGCGGGCCTTCCAGTTGATGGCCGAGCTCGGCCGGCTCGACATCATCGCGATCCTGTCCGATGCCACCAACGTCATCGCCGAGGGCGAAGTACACCAGCTCGCGAACGTCGGCAATGCCGATCTCAACGAAGCAGAGTATTTCGATGTGATTCGCGCGAAGACGGCAATGCTGTTCCAGGCGGCGTCGCATTCCGCCGCGGTGCTCGCCAGCCGCGACGACGCCCAGATCGCTGCACTGCGGGACTTCGGCTTGACGTTGGGGCTTGCGTTCCAACTCGTGGATGACTGGCTCGACTACGCCGGCGACCCCGCGGTGATGGGCAAGAATGCCGGCGACGACCTGGCGGAAGGCAAAGTGACGTTGCCGCTGATCCATACGTTGCAACATGGCTCGTCGGCGGACCGCCAGCTCGTGCGCGACGCCATCGAGACTCGATCGAGCGCGGCGCTCGTCGACGTCGTCGTTGCAGTGAAACGCTGTGGGGCACTCGATCGCACCCGCGCGGATGCCGAACTGCAGGCGCGTCGCGCAATCGATCTGCTAACGAATTTACCGAGCGGCGAACACAACGACGCGCTCGCGGATCTCGCTCGATTCTGCGTCGCGCGCTTGAACTGATCGCCCATCAATCGCTGGTTGGATTTCGGCGGGATCGCACATTAGAATACGCGGCCTTTCCGCTGCGGAAAGATTTCGGAGTGTAGCTCAGCTTGGTAGAGCACCACGTTCGGGACGTGGGGGCCGGAGGTTCAAATCCTCTCACTCCGACCAATTCAAAGGGCCCGCAGCGCCCCAAAGTGCGGACGAAGTGCACGCCTCAGCGCGCGCAGCTCGCATGTCCAGCAATCCGATCGATCTCGAGTGCGACCGCCGATCGCCACGGTCCACTGTCCCTTCAAATGATCTCGACCGCGCCGCTCTCGAGGCTCCTGTGAATCGCCACCAGCGTCCTGGTGCATTCGACGCCATCCTCGAAGGGCACCCGAGTGCGCCCCTGGCCGTCGATTGCGCGCACGAACGCGCCAAGCCTCGTGCTGTCCCACGACAACGTCGGTGGGTAGTGCACGCGCGACGACGCGACCTTGATGTTCTGCAGAGTGTTGTCGATATCGATGACCCCTTTGCTGCCGAGGATCCGATACGTGAATTCGATTCCACCCGGCCACGACTCGGGCAGGATCCAAGCCGCTTCGAATACGCCGTCGGCGCCGGTTTCGTATTGCACGACTGCGTGGATCCAGTCATACGTGTCGATGCCGAGCGCCGCGAGCTGGCCTTTGTGACCCGACGCGAAGACACGCAGTGCCCGCTTCTTCCCCAACCAGTACGCAAGGTCGAGGCAGTGCGACATCAGAAACCATGCAGAGGTCGTGGAGCCCGCCCACTTCAGGCGGTCGCGCGGCGATGCGATCGGATTGTTGAGGCGTACGTTGAACGACCGTACATCACCGATTTCACCCGCTTCGATCGTACGGTTCGCGCTAACGAACGGCGGGTTCCATCGGTTCGAGTAGTTGACCTCCGCGTACACACCGGCGCGCGTGACAGCGTCGAGCATCCCCTGCGCATCCTCGTTAGTCGTTGCAAGAGGCTTTTCAACCAGGATCGCCACACCCTCGCTCGCCAGCGTCTCGACCGGGGCGCGATGCAGTGCATCCGGTGTGGCCACGTACGCGGCATCGGGTCGCGTCGCTCGAATTGCGGCCGCGAGATCATCGAACGCCGCAACACCGATCGCATCTGCCGCCGTACGGGCGCGTTTCCCGTCGATGTCGACGATGCCGACCAGTTCCGCCTCCGGAACACGCCCGGCGCTGATCATGCGCGCGTAACCGCCGCCCATCGTGCCGCTGCCCACAATCAGGACCTTCTTGTGTGACATTCGCGCCACCTCATCGCTCGTGATTACGGCAATTCTACACAGCCGCAACGATCTGCTCGGGGCAAGCTCTGCGTGTTCGCAGATGCACCGGGCGCCGGTGATCGGGCGCGGGCGCCGGCCGACACCGAGCAGGCGTTGAACGCCTGCTTCAGGGCGGCCATACGATCGCCCTTGGGAAATAACTCGTGGCTGACGTAGCCGGTATAGCCAAGGGCGGCGATTGCACGGGCGACGGCCGGCCAGTTGATCTGCTGGTTGTCGAGGACCCGCGGCCGATCCAGCGCACCTGAGTCAGACCGTTTGCGAGCCGACGACTTCGCCGCAACATAATCTGTTGCGCTATCGTTAAATCTTTTTTTCACCCATCACAGACGAGTTCCGGCGCACACGGCTCCGTCGCTCAATCGATCCGGATCACCCCAATCGCCCGGTCTGCTTCGGTAATGCGCGGAGTTTCAGTGAACCGTTGCCATACTGCTGAGCGTTATTGATGATGCCGGTCGCAACCGGTCCGGGACACAGCACGCTGACGCCGATGTCGTTCGTCGCAAGTTCAGTTCGCAGCGCTTCGGACAAGCCGACCACACCGAACTTCGCGGTGTGACAGAGCACGCGGGCACCGGCAGCAACCAGCCCCGCGCCCGAGGCCGTGTTGACGATATGACCGCCGTTCGCCCGTCCGACCATACGGGGCAAGAACGTCTGGATGCCGTTGATCACACCCATCAGGTTGATGCCGATTCCCCAATCCCACATTCCATACGTCATTTTTGCCGCGGGCGCTGCGCCCGCCACGCCAGCGTTGTTGAAGAGCAGTGATACCGGCCCGAGCGTGCCTTCGACACTGTCTGCAACGCGCGCATATTCGCTGCGGTTGCGCACGTCTCGAACACAAAATGTGTGGTGCCGTCCCGGTACGGCGTCTTCAGCTGATACACGACCTGCCCTTCCCCATTGGTACTCAGCCGTTCCAGCGCCAGTGCCGGTCGGGTGATGTAGCGGCACAGCCGTTCGATCCGGTCACGCTGGTGTGGTGCGCAAGCAACCGCCGCATTCAACGAGAATCCGTCACGCGCCACCGTGAATGGTTTCGGCACGCTCGACGTGGCTGCAGCGGCGGCGAGCTTGAGCGTCAGCAGCTTACGCCCCGCCTGTGGGCCGACGGCAATGCGGTACTGGATCGACGCGGCACCCAGTGCATCCAGCGCATCGCGCAATTCCAGATCAAGCCAGGGTTGTTCCGGATCTCGGATCAGCAGGCCATCACGTTCCAGGCAGCGCAGCACGCGCAACACAATGACATCGAGCAGGTGCGTCATCATGGGCTCGCTAGGCGGATCGGCAACGCTGTTCCACCTTACCGTCACGGACGCAGGCGCCACGGTCGCGCGGGCCGCGGCGGCTGGGGCCACGATCCTGCAAGCGGTGCAGGATCAGCCCTACGGCGAACGATCCGGCACGATCAAGGACCCGTTCGGACACCGCTGGACGATCGCCACGCCCGTCGAAGACGTGTCGAAGGACGAACTGCAGCAGCGGGTGGGCAAGGCGAACAGGATTATCTGACCGGCACAGGCGACCGCGACCGCACCCGGTCGATGCGCGCCGCGCGCCATCCCGCGCGGCGTGCGCCGCCACCGCGCGGACCGGCCACCGCTCCCCGCGCGGGACCGCCCCACAAAAAAAGTCCTTTTGACGACGGGCCGCTAAGTGATACTTTTGGGCCGCTGACAACAAAGAACAAGAATTTCAACAGACCCATCGTGCAACTGCGCTCGTGCGCCCCGAAGCAGCCCCTCGGACCGCCTCAGACGCGTCGGCGCCTTAGGGAGAAAGATCATGCCATTCAGTCGCAGACGGCTGCGCGCAAGCCCCCAGTTGTTCTCAGTCCTGGCCGTCGGGCGGCCCGCATCACCGTATCCGCCAGCTACCCGCCAAAGGTTGTTCGGCGGCTCGCGACTATCCGACTGGCTTCACCGTAATTACTCAGGGGAACAGACGATCATGCACAGGAAACGATTGACGCGTGCGGTTCTCGCCGCCTCGGGTCTCACTTTTGCAATCGCGGCGGTGCCGATGCTCGCGCAAGCAGAAGAGACACGCCCGATTGAAGAGATCGTAGTTACGGGTTCGCATATCAAGACCCTGGACGCCACGAGCACGAGCCCGATCGCGATTGTGGCGGGTAAGGAAATCCAGCTCAAAGGCATCGTTGACGTGTCCAGCTTGATAAACGATCTGCCGCAGAATTCCCAGAACCCGGTTTCTGATATTTCCAATACGTCGAATCCGCTATTCGGCCCCGGTGGTGTCGCGACCGCGAACCTGAGGGGCCTCGGACCGCAGCGAACCCTCGTGCTGGTGGATGGACGACGCCTCGGTATCGGCGATCCGAACACGGGCAATACGAACCCCGCTCCGGATCTCAACCAGATTCCCGCGCAACTCGTCGAACGCATCGAGGTCGTCACCGGCGGCGCCTCTGCGACATACGGCTCCGATGCGATAGCGGGCGTGCTCAACTTCATCATGAAAAAGGATTTCGAGGGTGTGCAGTTCGACGCGCAAGTCGGGGAATTCAGGCATGACAACGACAACGGCTACATGCAGGGCGTGCTCGCGGCATCGGGCGAGTCCGTTCCCGACGGTACCACGCACGACGGTCGCACCCGCAGCTTCAATGCGATCGTGGGCGGCAACTTTGCCGAGGATAGCGGTAACGCCACCGTCTATTTCAACTACCAGGATCGCGAACCGGTCGTGCAGTCGGAAAGGGACCTTTCTGCGTGCAGGTTTCTAACCAGTGCCGCTGGCGCCGGTCGCTGCGCCGGTTCAACCAACTCCAATCGATTTATAGGTGATTCTGACCTGACTGTCGTGGGCGACCAGTTCCTCGGATTTCCGCAGGGAGGAACAAGCCCACCTGCCTTGTTCAACTCGAACCAGTATGCGTACCTGCAGCGCGACGACGAGCGTTATTCCGCAGGCACGTTCATCCACTACGAGCTCACCGAGCAGGTGGAGGCTTACGGCGAATTCAGTTTCATGAACAATCGCTCGGAAACGGTAATCGCCCCTTCGGGGCTGTTCCTGGGTGGAA
>CAYUMA010000352.1:0-4337 GCA_964445675.1 uncultured Pseudomonadales bacterium
CCGGCGAAATAGTTGTCGGAATAGGCCACGCCGACTTTCGCGCCACTGAAGCTCAGGCTTCCATAGAACTCGGTATAACCCAAATGGCTCGCACCGTCCTGCGGATAACCGTAGTACATCACGCCGACGTCATAGGCGAGATCTCCGCTGAACGTGCCCTTGAATCCGCCGTAGACATCGACCTCAACGGCGCCTTCGGTGAAATTGACGTTCGACGCCCACGTGCCGACATACAAACCCATATCGGTCGCCACATCGAAGCCGCCCTGGATCGCGGGAGAAAACCCGCCGTTGTTCTGCGATATACCGCGGAACCGATAGTCGGTCACCAGCGCCACATTGCCGGCAATCTCGGCGGCGCTTACTACCAACGCGCTGCTCATCAGAGCGGCGCCAAAAACGATGCTGATCAATCTGTTCATCTGTTACCCCTAGTCTGCAATCGGTTGAGTCGTCCACCACGCCGCCTCACACGACCGTGGCTCGAACGCCAGCTGAAGAGCAGGTTTCGTGCCACCGTTCCAACCGCCTGTTTTCGATTGATAATTCGCGGCGCTGCTGGACGAGGCGCCCCACCGAAGGGCGTCGCCGGGATCAAACCCGCGCTGCACGCACCGAATTGGAGCAACAACTGGTGCGCGCGGCTCGCACCTACGCGCGACATCCACCATTGGGCCGCGATGGGCCGCCTCGGTACCATGCGCATCTAACGCAACTCTCGACACACAAGAAGGAACGACCACCATGCCGGCCGACCGTCCCATCTCCGACGCGATCGAATCGCTGACCGCACGATTGTCGGAGGCGCTCGCCGCGGTGCTGCCCCAGGGCGCGGACTGGCGCGCTCGGTTGGTGCCGATCGTCGAAGGCGCGATGGCGCGATTCGAACTGGTGCCGCGGCAGGATTTCGAACGCGAGCTGCAGAACGTCGAACGCTTGCGGCGAGATCTCGCGCTGCTCGAGGCGCGCATCAGCGCGCTCGAGCCGAGCGAGCGCCACTGATCGCAACGCGACACAACACAGACGCGACGATGTCGAACGCGCACCGCGTTGCAGTGATTTCGCGCGCCGAACGCGGCATCGACGCGCCGGAAGTCGTCATCGAGACGCAGGTGTCCGGTGGGTTGCCGGGGTTCGCAATGGTCGGCTTGCCCGAAACCGCAGTGCGTGAAGCGCGCGAGCGCGTCAAGGGCGCGATCCAGGCGAGTCGATTCGTATTTCCCAAAGGCAAGATCACCGTGAACCTCGCACCGGCCGACCTGCCGAAGGAGGGCGGGCGTTTCGACCTCGGGATTGCGCTCGGGATTCTCGCGCGCACCGGCGCGTTGCCGGCACAGCGCCTGGCTCGCTTCGAGGTGATCGGGGAACTGGGCTTGTACGGCGAGCTGCGTCCCGTTCGCGGCGCGCTGTCGGCGGCAATCGCCGCCGGCAAGGCCGGGCGCGGCATCGTCGTGCCCTTACAAAACCGTCAGGAGGTCGCGCTCGCGCACGGAGTCGATGCACGCGCAGTCGCACATCTCGACGAAGCGTGCGCGTTGCTGAACTCACCGGACAGCGACATTGGTCGGGCGACACAGAACACCCCGCATGCACCACCCGTTGTACTCGATCTAGCCGATGTCAAAGGCCAGCCGGCCGCGAAGCGCGCACTCGAGATCGCCGCGGCCGGCGGCCATCACCTGCTGCTGACGGGTCCACCGGGTACTGGCAAGACGATGCTTGCGCAGCGCCTCGCCAGTCTGTTGCCGCCGTTGGCGGAGAGCGATGCGCTCGAGGTCGTGCGCATCCACTCAGCGCACGGCACCTTCGACCCGCGCTTCTTGTATGGCGCGCGGCCGATTCGCGCGCCGCACCACACCGCATCGGCGGCCGCGCTGGTTGGCGGCGGCGGGCGGATTCCGCGACCCGGCGAGATCTCGCTCGCGCACCACGGCGTGTTATTTCTCGATGAACTGCCCGAGTTCGATCGCCGCGTGCTCGAGTCGTTGCGCCAGCCACTGGAAGCAGGCGTGATCGAACTGTCGCGCGCGGCTGGAAGCGTGTGCTATCCGGCGCGCTTTCAATTGGTGGCCGCGATGAATCCATGTCCTGCGGGGCGTATCTGCAATGCGTCGGATTGTGTCTGTACGCTCGATCAGCAGCGGCGTTATCGCAGCCGTGTTTCGGGGCCGTTGCTCGACAGGATCGACTTGCGCGTGTTGGTCCCGCCGGTCGAAAGCTCCGTGCTGCTCGCACCATCGACGGCCGCGTCGGATCTCCCCGAGATCCGCGCGCGCGTGGCGCAGGCGCTACACACCCAGCTTGCTCGCGCGGGCAAACTCAATTCTGTGCTGAGCGCCCCCGAAGTCGATGCGTATTGCGTGCTCGACCGCGCGGGGCGCGTGCTCGTCGGACGCGCGATGGAACGCCTCGGCTTGTCGGCCCGCGGCACGCACCGAGTTCTCAAAGTCGCGCGGACTCTCGCTGATCTCGTCGGCGCGGCGCAGATCACGACGCCGCATCTGACCGAAGCGCTCGCTTATCGGGAAGTCGCCGTCGAGTACTAACGCAAGGGGTCAGGGTTTCATGTAGCCGAGCGCGGCATGCAGTTCGTCGTCGCTGCAGTTCATGCAGGTGCCCTTCGGCGGCATCGCGTTCAGACCACTCATGAGGCTCTTCCACAGCGCGTCCTCGCCTTTCGCGAGCCGCGGCGTCCACTCGGCGACATCCTTCAGCTTCGGCGCGCCGCTGACGCCGGCGCCGTGACACACGAAACAGAACTGGTTGTACACCTGCTCACCCGACCGCGCGGCGCCGCCCGCAGCGACCGCGACCGCGGCGCCGCACGCTTCGCCCGCTTTGCACAACTCACCGCTCGGCTTCAAGCGCGCGCTGATCTCGTCATTGGTGCCGGGGGGCACGCGAGCCGCGAAAATCGAACCGGCAATGAACACAGCGATGACGGCAAGAACCTGCTTCACGATCGACTTCCTGGTGAGTGGGCGCGGTGACGAAAATCGGGGCGCGCGAAGTATAGCCAAGTCACCGGAGGTGGGCGAGTCACGCGCGGTCACGTCGTGGCACTGAACAACTCCCGGCCGATCAGCATGCGGCGAATCTCGCTGGTGCCGGCGCCGATCTCGTAGAGCTTCGCGTCGCGCAGCAATCGCCCCGTTGGGAAATCGTTGGTGTAGCCGTTGCCGCCGAGCGCTTGCACGGCTTCGAGCGCCATCCAGGTTGCCTTTTCGGCCGCATACAGGATGCAGCCGGCCGCATCGAAGCGACTGGTGCGCCCCTCATCGCAGGCGCGCGCGACCGAATACACGTAGGCCCGGCATGCATTCATCGTCGTGTACATGTCGGCGAGTTTGCCCTGCATCAGCTGAAAGGTGCCGATCGGTTGCCCGAATTGCTGGCGGTCATGCACGTACGGCAGCACGACGTCGAGGCACGCACGCATGATGCCGAGCGGTCCGCCGGCGAGCACGACGCGCTCGTAGTCGAGGCCGCTCATCAGGATCGCGACACCTTGACCGACGCTGCCGAGCAGCTGCGACTTGGGCACCGCGCAGTCGTTGAATATGAGCTCGCATGTGTCGGATCCGCGCATGCCGAGCTTGTCGAGCTTCGGCGCCGTCGAAAATCCGGCAAACCCTTTTTCGATGATGAATGCGGTAATGCCCTTCGGCCCGAGCGCCGGGTCGACGGTGGCGTAGACGACGAGCACGTCGGCGCCGGGCCCGTTCGTGATCCACATCTTGCTGCCGTTGAGCACGTAATGGTCGCCGCGATCGAGCGCGCGCAATTTCATTGCGACGACGTCGGAGCCCGCGTTGGGTTCGCTCATCGCGAGCGCCCCGAGGTGTTCGCCCGACACGAGCGCCGGCAAGTAGTGTTGTTTCTGTTGCGCCGTGCCGAAGCGCCGCAGCTGATTCACACAGAGGTTCGAATGCGCGCCGTACGACAGGCCCACCGATGCGGATGCCCGGCTGATTTCCTCCATTGCGACGCAGTGCGCGAGGTAGCCCATCGCGGCGCCGCCGTACTCGGGTTCGACCGTGATTCCCAATAGTCCAAGCTGACCGAGCTTCGGCCATAGCGCGCGCGGAAAGGTATTGGTGCGATCCACGTCGGCCGCGAGCGGCGCTATTTCGGCGCGCGCGAATGCGGCAGTTGCGTCGCGCAACATCTCGATCGTGTCGCCCAGGCCAAAGTCGAAATCGGGAATCGGTTGCGTCATGACGCTGGATGATACCGCCACGCGTTCATGTGCGCAGGTCCGCCGACTCAACCGACGCTGAACAGTTCCGTGCCTTCGACGACGCGATCACCGACCTTCAGCGTGAGGCGCGCGAGCG
>CAYUMA010000353.1:0-1566 GCA_964445675.1 uncultured Pseudomonadales bacterium
GCACCATGTTCAGCATCGTCTTCACGTTCAGGTCGAACATGAATTGCCACGTCGCGTCCGACGTCTCGTGCACGGCGTCGCCCATCGCAAAACCGCCGGCGACGTTCGCGAGCACATCGATGCGGCCGAATTTCGCCGTGATCTCGGCAACGATGCGCTGCGCGGTGGGTGCGTCGGTGAGATCGCCGACGAACGCAGCGTGCGGCGGCGCAATCGCGACGACGTCGACGAGCGCAAGTCTGGCGCCCTGGTGAGCGAATTCGTTTGCGACCGCGGCGCCGAGCGCACCCGCAGCGCCGGTCACGACGACGACTTTGCCGTCGAAGTCGCTCACTACGACGCGGCCCCCGCCAACTCCTCGAGCGCCGGCCAGTGCAGATCACCGAACGCGCCGTTCGGGTTCACCGGCTGGATACACACGTGGCTCGCGCCGGCATCGAAGTGCGCCTTGATGCGCGCCTTGATGGTTTCGGCTTTGCCCCACGCGAAGGTGGCGTCGACGAATTTATCGGAGCCGCCATTGGCGAGATCGGCTTCGCGGAGGCCCGATCGCAGCCAGTTGTTGCGATAGTTCGGCAGTCCGAGATACATCGCGCCGGCGGCACGCGCGAGCGTGCGCGCCTTGGTCGGATCGGTTTCGAGAATGACTTTCTGCTCGACACACAACCACGGCTTCGGGCCCAGAATCCGCCGCGCCATAGCGGTGTGGTCAGGCGAACTGAAATAGGGATGCGCGCCGGCGCACGCATCGCGCGCGAGTTCGAGCATCTTCGGACCCAGTGCGGCGATCACGCGCGGCGGCGCTTCAGACGGCGGCACCGCGCTGTACGGCGATGCGTCCATCTTCACGAGGTAGTCGCGCATCGTCGCGACGGGCTTGCCGTACGTGAGACCGCGCAGGCCCTCGACCATCGGCTTATGCGACACGCCGAGACCGAGCAGAAAACGATTGTTGGATTGCTCGGCCAGCGTCTTTTGCGCCGCCATCGTCACGCCCGGTTCGCGGTGATAAATCGACGCGATGCCGGTGGCGACGATCAGCTTTTGCGTTTTCGCGAGCAACCAGGCTGCGTGCGCAAACGGATCGCGGCCGACCGCTTCGGGTATCCACAACGCGGCATAACCGAGCGCTTCGATGCGGCTTGCCGCTTCAGCCGCCTTCGCGGCCGGCATCAAGTCGGTGAAATACCACACGCCGAGTTTGCCGAGATTCATTGTTCCCTCCGTGTGTTCGTTGCGGGCCGCGCGTTCGCGCGGCGGCTCATTTGCCGGTGAAATTGCCGGGCCGGCGTTCCGCGACCGCGCGCACGCCTTCGTTCGAATCTTCTGTGCCGCGCAGCCACTGCTGCTCCTTCAACTCGTGCTCGGTCGCGCGCGCGACCTGTTCCGCAAGACCCTGGCGCACCGTCGCACGCACCGACACGACGGCGAGCGGTGCGTTCTCCGCGATTTCGGCCGCGAGTGCGTGGGCGGCGCCGCGCAACGCATCGGGTTCAACGAGTTGATCCGCGAGGCCGATCGCGAGCGCCTCTTCGCCGCTGAGTCGGCGGCCGGTGAAGAACATCA
>CAYUMA010000354.1:0-5183 GCA_964445675.1 uncultured Pseudomonadales bacterium
GCCACTCGCGCATGCGCATGAACGAGATGTACAACTGCTGACAAGCGCGCTTGAGCGCGGACGTCGACAGTTCCTGGCGGGCCGCCTCGTGCCAGTTCCACAGATTGACGTACCCGAGATAGTCCGAGCGCTTATCGGCAAACTGTTCGTGCGCGGCGTCGGCCAACGCGCGCGCGTCCATTGGCCGTTCGCGCGGATCTTGAATCGCAAGACCGCTCGTGATGATCAGCAATTCCGCCAGCGCACCGTGCTGCGACGCCTCCACGAGCATCCGTGCGAGCCGCGGATCAACCGGCAACCGCGCCATGTTGCGGCCGATCGGCGTCAGCGCGTCGTCGACGAGGGCGCCGAGTTCCGTCAACAACATCAATGCGTCGCGTATCGAGCGCGGCTCCGGCGGATCGAGAAACGGAAACGTCGCAATGTCACCGAGGCCAAATGCGCGCATCTGCAGCACGACGGCGGCGAGGTTCGTACGGCGGATCTCGGGATCCGTGTACGCCGGCTGCGACAGGTGATCGGCTTCGTCATACAAGCGATAGCAGACGCCGGGGGCCACGCGACCACAGCGGCCCTTGCGCTGGTCGGCGCTCGCCTGCGAGATGCGCTCGATCGGCAGTCGCTGCAGCTTCGAACGATAGCTGTAACGGCTCATGCGCGCATAACCTGGATCGATTACGAAGCCGATGTTCGGCACCGTCAGCGACGTTTCGGCGACGTTGGTCGCAAGTACGATGCGGCGCCGACCGCCCGCGGCGAAGATGCGTTGCTGCTCCGCCGCGGGCAAGCGCGCATAGAGCGGCAGAACGTCGTATCGATCACGCAGTTCGCGCCGCAGCAACTTCGACGCCTCGTGAATTTCGCGTTCACCCGCGAGGAACACGAGAATGTCGTCCGCGCCGTGCGCCGGCGTCGCCTCCACATCGCGGATCGCGTCGAGGATCTGCTGGTCCTGATCCCGCTCAACGTCCTGCGCAGGTCGGTACACGACCTCGACCGGGTACCCACGACCACTGACCTGCACGACCGGCGCACCATTGAAGTGAGCCGCAAACGCTGCAACGTCGATCGTCGCACTGGTGATGATGACCTTCAGGTCGCGGCGCCGTTGCAACAGCACTTTGACGTAGCCGAGCAAAAAATCGATGTTGAGGCTGCGCTCGTGCGCCTCGTCGATGATCAGAACCTCGTAGTGGCTGAGCGCGCGATCGCTGTTGATCTCGTTCAGCAACAGGCCGTCGGTCAGCACCTTGATCAGCGTCTGCTCGGACGTTTGATCACTGAATCGCACCGCATAGCCGACCTGTGCACCGAGCGGCACGTCGAGTTCTTCGGCGATACGCCTGGACACGGCGCGCGCGGCAATTCGGCGCGGTTGGGTATGGCCGATCAGACCGCGCACGCCGAATCCCGCTGCGAGGCACAACTTCGGCAACTGTGTGGTTTTGCCCGACCCGGTCTCGCCGGCGACGACGATCACCGCGTGCCGTTCGAGCAGCGCTTTGATTTCGCCGAGATGCGAATAAATCGGAAGTGCATCCGGGAAACGCACCGTCGGTACGCTTGCTCGACGCAGCTGCAATCGCCGCTGCGCCTGATCGAGTATGGATTTGCCGCGCACCAGATCTTCGCGAAGCGCGCGTTCGACGCCGCGCACATCCCGCAGCATTACCGAATCATGCGCAAATTCGCCGGTCATGCCGGGACGGCGATCGAGAGCGCTATTTGGTGAGGGCGCTCATGCCCTCTTCGAGACCTCGGATCGTCAGCGGATACATCTTGCCCCTGACGAGTTCCCGCGTCATCGCGACCGAGTTCGAGTATTCCCAGGTTTCCTGTGGCGTGGGGTTGATCCAGATCAGCTTGTCGTAGCATTGAGAGAATCGATTGATCCAGAGCGCCCCGGGCTCTTCGTTCCAGTGCTCTACGCTGCCGCCGGCGTGGGTAATCTCATACGGCGCCATCGTGGCATCGCCGACGAACACGACTTTGTAATCGTGTGCGTACTTGTTGAGGATCTCGAACGTCGGCAGGCGTTCGTTCATGCGGCGTCGATTGTCTTTCCACACCGACTCGTAGATGAAGTTGTGGAAATAGAAACTCTCGAGATGTTTGAACTCGGTGCGCGTCGCCGAGAACAGCTCTTCACAGATTTTCACGTGCGCATCCATCGAGCCGCCGATGTCGAAAAAGCACAACACCTTGACCGTGTTTTTGCGTTCCGGACGCATCTTGATATCGATCATTCCGCCGTTGTCGGCGGTGGCGCGGATCGTTCCGCCCATGTCGAGTTCTTCCTCTTTGCCGGTCCGCGCAAATTTGCGCAGCCGCCGCAGCGCGAGCTTGATGTTGCGCGTGCCGAGTTCGACCGAGTCGTCCAGATTTTTGTATTGCCGTTCGTCCCAGACTTTTTTTGCCTTCTTCTTTTTGCCCTTGCCGAGCCCGCCGGCACCGCGCCGACCCTGCTGCTCGGGGTCATCGCCTTCCTGGCCTTCTTTACCTTCTTTGCCTTCCTTCGCTTCCTTCGCCTGCCGCTTCTCTTCCTCTTCGCGCGCCTTCTGGAAGGCTTCGATCAGCTTCTCGAGCCCGCCAAGCGACTTGATCTTCTCGAGCTCCTCCGGCGTCAGCGACTTTTCGAATTCGCGCCGCAACCATTCGTCCGGAATCATCGACTCGAGCATGCCGTGCAAATCTTCGAGCCCTTTGAAATAGGCCGAAAATGCGCGATCGAACTTGTCGTAGTTTTTTTCGTCCTTGACCAGGCACGTCCGGCTCAGCAGATAGAAGTCGTCGATGTTCGCGTACACGATGCGTAGCCGCAGCGCTGCGAGCAAGTCGAGCAGCTCGCGCAGCGTGACCGGCACCTTGTACTTGCGCAGCGTTAGAAAGAAGTTGATCAGCATCGAGTGTCGTGCCTCTTAAGGTCCTTACTGACGCGCACGCTCAGCCGCGACTATTGCGCCGGTTCATGAACGCGAGGCGTTCGAGCAGATGCACGTCCTGTTCGTTCTTCACCAGCGCGCCATACAGCGGCGGGATCGCCTTGCTGGGATCGCGATTCGTGAGAATTTCGTCCGGGATGTCATCCGCCATCAGTAGCTTCAACCAATCGATCAGTTCCGACGTCGACGGCTTCTTCTTCAGACCCGGGACCTTGCGGACGTCGAAGAAAATATCCATCGCTTCTTTGACGAGCTCTTTTTTGATCTCGGGGTAATGGACGTCGACGATCTGCTGCATCGTCTCGCGATCGGGAAAGTTGATGTAGTGGAAGAAGCAACGCCGCAGGAACGCATCCGGCAGCTCTTTTTCGTTGTTGGATGTGATCACGACGACCGGGCGCTGCTTGGCTTTGATCGTCTCGCTGGTTTCATAGACGAAGAACTCCATCCGATCGAGTTCCTGCAGCAAGTCGTTGGGAAATTCGATATCGGCCTTGTCGATCTCGTCGATTAACAACACCACACGCTTGTCCGATTCGAACGCCTGCCAGAGCTTGCCCTTCTTGATGTAGTTGCGGATGTCCTTGACGCGCTCATCGCCGAGTTGGGAATCCCGCAGCCGAGTGACGGCGTCGTATTCGTACAGCCCTTGCTGAGCCTTGGTCGTCGACTTGATGTGCCATTGAATCAATTCCATGTTCAACGTCGACGCAATCTCTTCGGCGAGCAGCGTCTTGCCTGTGCCCGGCTCACCCTTCACGAGCAGCGGGCGCTCGAGCTTGACCGCCGCATCGACAGCCATACTCAACTCATCGGTGGAAATGTACGTGGCAGTGCTATCAAAAATCATCGATTCATGTCTCGTTTGGGTGGGCTGTATGCGGCAGTCGTTACTTTAATTGCGGCTCCAGGGCATAGCAAGGTTACTGAGCGCTAAGTTTCGGCGCGCTCAACACGCACAGCACCCGAACAAATAGACCATAAATAGTTCTATAATTCATAGTGTTACATATCTTTATTAAGGCTGATTCGGCATAGGATATTCGCCTCGATCGCGCCTTAGCAGAGTCGTCGGGGAATTGCCACACGGCCTTCGCAAGTGCGCTCACGGAGTCGCTCGGCGATTCGCCGCACCCCTCAAGAGGTGCACGACACCGAGCACGAGGAACAGCGCGATCACGACGAGACTCGCAAGCGCAAGTGCCATCAACGCGGGACCCGGGTTGCCGTCGGCGCGAAACACGCCCTCGAACAATGCGACGATGAATGCCGGTGCGTATTCGGCTTCGACGACCTGAATCTTGGACGGGACCATCAACCAGACCGCGGCGAGACAACGCAACAGCGATCGCAGCCACGCGATCGGAATCGCGCGCGTCAACACGAACACGCCGGCGAGCGCACCTAGACCCGCCAACGCAACGACCCCCCATGCATAGACCGACACCATCAAAGATTGCTCCGCCGCGGTTCGATCCAGTGCACGATGCGGCTCTCGAGATCGTCCGGATGCACGTGCGCTTCCGACATTGCGCGGCCACGCACCGAGATTCCGGCGGCGTGCACCGTATTTCGATCGCCGGATACGAGGTAATGCCACCATGGAAGTTCGCGGCCTTCCGCGCGCAAACGATACGCGCACGTCGGCGGCAACCAATGCAACGAAGCCGCGGACGCGGCATCGAACTCGATGCAATCCGGCACTCGGACGTGGCGTTGTGCGTAGTGTGTGCAACGGCAGCTCTCGACGTCGAGTAGCCGACACGTCACACCGGTAATTCCGATTCGACCCGTGGCTTCATCTTCGAGCTTCACTTGACAGCACTGGGCGCAACCATCGCACAGCGCTTCCCATTCGACGCCGCTGAGTTCGCTGAGCGATTTGGTGCGCCAGAACGCGTCGTCACTCATGCGCGTTTTCCCGTCTCGATCACCGGTGGCAGCTGCAGATAAAAACCCTGCGTCGCAATCGCGGCGAGCACGGCGGGCGCCTGGGAGCGCGACAGGCGCCGTTCGGGCGTGAGGTCCAGACGTAGCGCTTCGTGCGGTTTGCCAAACCGCGCCAACAACGTTGCGGGCACACGCTCGAGATCATCTGCTTCAGCGACGTACAGATACATGTCGGCGATGCGCGCGCTCTTGTAAACGACAACGCGCGTCATGACGTGATAGCGCCGCTGAGCATCGTGGCGAATGTGTCACCCACGAGTTGCCGCCGCCAACCCTGAAAATTCTCGGGCA
>CAYUMA010000355.1:0-2045 GCA_964445675.1 uncultured Pseudomonadales bacterium
GTCGCCGGAATGGCCGCGGCCGGCGTCAGCGCTCTGATGTGCAGCAGGCAGTCCGGCGCTGGCGTGAACGTCGCGGAGAAGTCGGTACCTTCAACCAGCGCCGCGCCAACCGTAGTCGTACCGTCGGCCTGATACAGCTGCGCCGTGAATCCCGACGGCGCCTGTTCGCACATGCCGCTCGGCGATCCGGTCGAACTCTGCGGCAGCTGATCGACGATCGTCAGATCCCACGCGCGACCCGTGCCTGTGTTGTGCACGTTTAGCGTGAACGTGTCTCCGGTGCCGATCGTCATATTCGCCGGACCGCTCTTTTCGAGCGTCAACGTGTCGGGTCCGACGAGCGTCATCGGTTGCGTGGTGCCCGGCAGACCCGGGCGCTGGCTCGCCGCGTTGTTGTCGATGCGGTTGAAGAGGTAGCTCGCCGTGTTCGTGAACGTCAGGCCCGTGACGTTCGTCGGCGTGTCCGTCAGCTGCACCGAGATCTCGAGCACGATCTGCTCGTTCGCCGGAATGTCGATGCCGGTGGTGGTGTCTTCGATGACGACGTTCGTCGCGGTGCCGGTATTCACCGGCGTCCAGTTCGTCGACCCCGAGATCTTCGTTGCGCCGATGAAGCGCATGTCCGCCGCGGACGCGGCCAGGTCGTCGGTGATGCGCACGTCGTACAGCGCGAACGGGTAGGCGACCGCCGGTACCGTGATGCGATAGCGGAAGATCTCGCCAACGGCGGCATTCGGCTGCGTGTACACCTTCGCCAGCGCAGTCGGCGGCGGCGCCGGCACGCCGCTGCCGATCGCAACCGCGGGGCCATAGCAGTAGTCGTTCGGCGCCGTCGTGGTCGGACATCCCGCACCGGTGCGCTCATACGTGCCCGCGCCGTTGAGCGAGGTCCAATCGGTCCAGACGCGGTTCGCTAGACCGGTAGTCGTGTCCGGTGCAGCGCGCACGACGACGTTGTATGTCAGTTCGATGTACGCGCCGGCCGGCAGGTCCAGGCTGCCGTCGCCATTGCCGCGTCCCCACACTAACGGGCCGGCTGGGGCGCCTGCCGGTGCACCGACGAAACCGGCGACGGGTGTGGCGTTGATCGTCGCGGTCGGCGTGTAGTTGGTGTCGAGTATCAGTTCGAGCGGCAGCGTGTCGACGACGTTGACGTCGTAGGCCGTCGCGCTGCCCGCGTTGACGATCGTGACCACGTACCGCACGAGGTCGTTGAGCGCGAGCGGGTCGGTCGGTTGTTTGCCCGGCGTGACGTTGCTGAGCTCCTTCGTCGACGTCAGCACCGGTTCGATCGCGGTGATCGGACCCGCGGCATACGTGACCGTCTGCGTCGCGCCGGTTTCGCCGTTGCGATACAGGGCGTCGACCGAGTTGCGCAGCACGTCGCCGGCGTCGGTCACTGTGTCGTTGTTGATACGCGCGAAGTAGTTGATGCGGATCGACGGCGTGATGGCGCCCGTCGGATAGTCGTTCTCGGTCTGCGTCACGACGTTGCCGATCGACCACGTGACGGTGCCGTTGGCGGCGTCGGACGGGACCGCCATGAACGCGGCGGCGTCGGGCGTCTCGCCGTTGATGGTGTCGATGCCGATGAATTCGTACGTGACGTCGAAGGCCGCGTTGTCCGCGAGCACGTAGCTGACCGCGCCGTAGTAGAGGTTGTCGGCGATCGCGAGATTGTTGGTCGTGCCCTCCGGCAGATCGACGACGATCTGGAACGGTTTGTGCGCGCCGATCGCAGGCGGCAGCGCGGGATCGAGGTCCGTCTTCGTCAGTGCAAGCGCCGGCACCGACACGGACGCGGCCGCCAGCGTTTCGTAGTCGTTGATCGCGTCGCCCGCATTCGGCAATGCGCCGATACGCATGCCGGTCGCGCTGCCATCGGCGCCGATCTGCCCGCCGGCATTCAATGCGGTGTTCGCATCCGGCAGCGACGTCCACGCACCGTAGAGCGTGTTCGCGAGCACCTTGTGCGGCTCGGGCAGACCTTCGACGCGCACGACGAACGTGAAGCTGACCGACGCACCCGGCGCAATCGCATAGCC
>CAYUMA010000356.1:0-4355 GCA_964445675.1 uncultured Pseudomonadales bacterium
CGATCCGCGCTTTTTCGTTCACGAGGTAGTACTTCCCGAGCCAGAACGATGCGATTACGAGGCGCGCGTCCGATGCCGCGACCTGCTTTTTGTACTGCTCGTGCGCGGCGTCGAGAAACGGTTTCGACTCCTCGATGTTGCCGTCGCGTAGCAGATGGATTCCGGCTTCGAGGTTCAGATGCGCCAGCAACAGGTCATCCGCTTTGACGCGAGCGCGCGCGATATCGAGCGCTGCGTCGTAGTAGACATGCTGTTGCAGAGGCTCCCAGCTACCCGTCGCGCTGCCGCGCGACATCAGCGGGTCGATCACTTCTTTTGCGTCCTTTCCGTAGATCTGCCGGTACTGCGCGATCGCGTTGTCGATGACCGGAATCGCCGCCTTCACTTGATTCAGCTTGAGCAGCAGTTGGCTGTAGTTCAGCGCGAGCGCGGCGGTGTTCTTGTGGTTCTCGCCGTAGACCTCGGTACCGAGTCGATACGCGCGTTCCGCGTACGGCAGTGCTTCTGCTGACTCGTCCTGCGCGATCAACTTCTCGTAGGTGCGATAGGCGGCGACGAATTCGGTTTTTGCATCAGCCGTTGCCGGTGCGCTTGAGGTCGCGTCAGCGGGTGCGTCCGTGACGCCGGTGGTTGGCTCGTCAGGTGCGCCCGTCACGGCGTCTTCGGCGTACGCATGGCAACAGGTCACCAGCGCAAACACGCTCACGAGTTCACGAATCATTGGAGATCTCCCGATACCCAGCTCTGGCCAGTCTAAAAACAGCGTCGCCTTACCGCAAACAGGACCGCAAACATGGCGCGTCCGGCGTTGAACGTGGCGTGCGCGAACGGTGCTAGACTCGGCCGTCGACAGCGGAGGACGCAAACATGAGCTACGACCTCGTCATCAAGAATGGCACCGTGATCGACGGCTCGGGTGCGCCGCGCTATCGCGCCGACGTCGCCATTGCGGACGGCCGCATCGCCGCGATTGGTCGCGTCGACGGCAAAGCGCGCCGGCGCATCGATGCCGATGGACATGTCGT
This sequence comes from uncultured Pseudomonadales bacterium, assembly GCA_964445675.1. GTDB lineage: Bacteria > Pseudomonadota > Gammaproteobacteria > Pseudomonadales > Azotimanducaceae > DATJGR01. The sequence continues at coordinate 1,026 of CAYUMA010000356.1, forward strand.
TACGCCCGGATTCGTCGACGGCCATACGCACATGGATGCGCAGGTGTTCTGGGATCCGATCGGCTCCAGTTCGTGCTACCACGGCGTGACGACCGCGGTGATGGGCAATTGCGGGTTCACGCTCGCGCCCTGCAAAGCCGAAGACGCCGACCTCGTGTTCCGCAACCTCGAGCGCGCCGAGGACATTTCGCGCGACTCGATGCTCGCCGGCATCAAGTGGAGCTGGGAGTCGTTCCCACAGTTTCTCGACACGATCGACGCATTGCCGAAAGGCATCAACTACGCCGGCTACATGGGTCATTCGGCGCTGCGCACGTATGTGATGGGCGAACGCGCGTTCGCCGAAGCTGCTAACGACGCAGATCTGGCGCGCATGTGTGCGCTGGTGCAGGACGCACTGCGCGCCGGCGCGATCGGGTTTTCGACGTCGCGCACGCACAACCACATTACGGCGGATGAGCGGCCCGTCGCGAGTCGTGTCGCCGACTGGCGCGAGGTCCGCGCGATCGTCAACGCGATGGGCGAGTTGAACGCGGGGATTTTCGAAATCGCCGGCGAAACGCCCGGCCGCGATCCGGCTCGCATCCGCGAATACATGGACCGGCTCAAGAATCTCGCCGTCGAGTCGCGTGTGCCGATGACGTTCGGGATGTTTTCGGTACGCGCCGCGCCGGATTTCTGGCGACCGTATTACGACCTCGCGAATGAAACGGTGGCGGCCGGCGGCCGGATGACGGTGCAAGCCCATTCGCGGGCGTTGAACGTATTGTTGTCGTTCGAAAGCAATACGCCGTTCGACAAATGGGACGTGTGGAAAGACGTCCGCTGTCTGCCGCTCGCGCAGCAGAAGGCGAAGCTGCGCGATCCGGCGATCAAGCGCGCGATGGTCGATATCGCATCGGCGCCGTACAACGGCCCGCGTATCGTGGGCGCCGAACCGCGTCCGCCGAATTGGGATTGGGTATTCCTGATGGATACGATGTCGAACGATCCGCGCCGTATGTCCGACGTCGCGCGCGAGCGCGGCGTGCATCCGGTCGAAGCGATGATCGACATCGCGCTCGAACACGATTTCAAAGTGTTTTTCCGCCAACCAATCGCGAACGAAAACCAGGACGACGTGCTCGAGATGATGAAACATCCGCGTTCCGTCGTGACGTTCTCCGACTCGGGCGCGCACGTGTCGCAGATCATGGACAGCTCGCTGCAGACGCATCTGTTGTCGCATTGGGTGCGCGAAAAGCAGGCGTTCACGCTCGAAGAAGCGGTGCGGCTGATCACGTTCGACACCGCATCGATGTGGGGCCTGCACGATCGTGGTCTGTTGCGCGTCGGCATGACGGCGGATCTCGCGGTATTCGATCCGGCTACCGTCGCACCGCGGATGCCCGATGTCGTGCACGATCTGCCCGGGGGCTCGAAGCGCCTGAAGCAAACCGCCGACGGCATGTTGGCGACGATCGTCGGCGGCGAGATTCTGCTGCAGAACAACGAACACACCGGCGCGTTGCCGGGGCGTCTCATCCGCGGACCGCTCGCGGCACGAGGGTAGAACAATGACGCAATTCGATCTGGTGATACGCGGCGGCGACGTCGTCGACGGTACCGGCGCCGCGGTGCGAGCCGCCGACGTCGGTGTTGTGGATGGGCGGATTGTCGAGGTCGGCCCGATTTCGGGCCGCGGCCGGCACGAGGTCGACGCGAATGGAGCGATCGTCACGCCGGGGTTCGTCGACATCCACACGCACTACGACGGTCAAGCGACTTGGACCAACCGGATGTCGCCGTCGAATCATCACGGCGTGACGACGGTTGTCATGGGCAATTGCGGCGTCGGCTTCGCACCGGTGAAGCGTGCCGACCACGATCTGCTGATCGAGCTGATGGAAGGCGTCGAGGACATTCCCGGCGCCGTCATGCACGAAGGGCTGTCGTGGGAATGGGAGACGTTTCCGCAATATCTCGACTATCTGTCGCAGCGCAGATTCGACATGGACATCGCGGCGCAGTTGCCGCACGCGGCACTGCGCGTCTACGTGATGGGCGAACGCGGCGCGAATCGCGAACCCGCGACCGCGCAGGACATCGCGCAGATGCGTGTGTTGGCGCGCGAAGCGGCGGCCGCCGGCGCGATCGGCTTCTCGACGTCGCGGACGCTGAATCATCGCAGCAGCAAAGGCGCGCCGACGCCGTCGCTGACGGCAGAGGTCGACGAACTCGTCGGCATCTCGATGGGGCTGAAGGACGCGGGACGCGGCGTGCTCGAGTTGATTTCGGACTTCGCCGATCTCGACGACGAATTCAGCATCGTCGAACGGATGGCCGCGGCAAGTGGTCGCCCCATCTCGATCTCGTTGGCGCAGGGGTTGTCGCCGAACGGCTGGAAGAAGATCCTCGGTCGAATCCAGAGCAACGTCGCGGCCGGACGGGTGATGCGCGGCCAGGTTGCGCCGCGACCGATCGGCATCGTGCTGGGGCTCTCGACGACGTTGAATCCGTTGCTGATGCGGCCGTCGTATATGGCGCTCGCGAAGCTGCCGCTGGCGGAGCGTGTGGTGAGACTGCAAGAACCCGGGATGAAGGCAAAAATACTCGCGGAAGAGCCGTTGCCGGCGTTCGAGCGGATGAAACGCCTGATTGGCGACTTCGACCGTATCTGGATGCTGAACGATCCACCGGATTACGAGCCTGCGCCGGAGGATGCCCTTGGTCCACAGGCGCGGCGTTTGGGTCGCGCGCCACTCGATCTCGCGTACGACCTGTTGCTCGACAACGGTGGCCGCCAGCTGCTGTTCACGCCATTCGCGAACTACTCGCAGTTCAACCTGGACTGTTGCCGCGAAATGATCCTCAGCGACGACTGCGTACCGGGGCTCGGCGATGGTGGGGCGCACGTCGGCACAATCTGCGACGCGAGCTTTTCAACGTATCTGCTCGCGCACTGGGGCCGCGACCGCACGCGCGGCGAGCGCATCGAGTTGCCCCACCTGGTGAAACGCCAGACGCACGACACGGCGCGCGCCGTGAATCTGTTCGATCGCGGCGTGATCGCACCGGGCATGAAAGCCGACATCAACGTGATCGATTTCGCCAATCTGCGCGTCCGCGCGCCTGAGATGATCCAGGATCTGCCGGCCGGCGGCTCGCGGCTCGAGCAACGCGCCGATGGCTATCTTGCGACGATCGTCAACGGCGAAGTGACGTACCGCAGCGGCGAACCGACGGATGCGCTGCCGGGACGCCTGGTGCGTTGACGTCGCGGCCGGGTGAGTCTGTTAGATAGTTTCCGCGCCCGTAGCTCAGTTGGATAGAGCACCTGGCTTCGAACCA
>CAYUMA010000357.1:0-3030 GCA_964445675.1 uncultured Pseudomonadales bacterium
GTCGACGACGGGGTCATGCCGCAGACCCTCGAACACCTCGCGATCCTCAAACTGCTCGGCGTGACCCAGGGCGTCGCCGCGTTGACCAAAGTTGATCGAGCCGACGCTGCGCGCGTCGCCGAGGTCCGCCAATCGATGGTCGAACTGGCCGCAGCCTCCGGACTGCAACTCAGCGGGTTCGTTGGGACTTCGTCCGTCACCGGCGAAGGTCTCGACGAGCTGCGCGAACACATCTCGCGCGCGGCGCGCGTACACCCCACCGAAACCGGCGAGTACGAATTTCGACTCGCGGTAGATCGCGTCTTCGTCGTCAAGGGCACCGGCGTCGTCGTCACCGGCACCGTACATTCCGGGACGCTGATCAGGGGGGGCGAACTGGCCATCGCGCCGAGCGGCGTTCCGACGCGCGCACGTTCGTTGCGGGTATCGGACGAAAGTGCGGAGCGCGCAAGCATCGGCGACCGGTGCGCGGTCAATCTGGCAGGGATCTCGCTCGATCAGATCGCGCGCGGTGATTGGCTCGTCGCACCGTCGACATTCGCGCCGTCGCGCAATGTCGTGATCGAACTCAGCGTGCTCGACGACTTTCCGCGCGCGGTCAGACACTGGCTGCCGATCCACGTCTATCACGCGGCGAGTCACGCGCAAGGCCACGTCGCGCTGCTCGACTCGACGCGCGTCGCCGCCGGCCAATCAGGCGTTGTTGAACTCGTGCTCGACACGCCGCTGCACGGCAAGCACGGCGATCGCGTGATCGTGCGCGACGACGCGCGGGAACGGACCATCGGCGGCGGCGCCGTAATCGACATCGCGGCGCCGCAGCGCGCGCGGCGCGCGCCGGCTCGGATCGCACACCTGAATGCGCAGCGTGCCGACGATCCGGCGGTCGCACTACGCGAACTGCTCGAGCACGAAGACGTCGATATCGACGCGTTCAGACGCAGCCGCAACCTGACCGACGCCGCGCTCGCTCCGCTGCTGCGCGCGATCGATCCGGTAGAACTACAACGCAGCGGGCGCAGGGTGGGCGTGTCCCGCGCCGGCTGGCAGTCGACGTTGGACGCGCTGTCCGCACAAATCACCGCGTACCACAAAGCCGCGCCGCACAGCCAAGGTCTCAAAGCCGACCAGATCCGCCGCACCGGGATCGTGCCCAAACGCTGGCTCGACGACGCGCTCGCCGCACTCGTCTCCGAACGCCGCATCAGTGAATCCGCGGGGCATTTTCACGATCCTCTCCATCGCCCCGCGCTGCCGCCCGACGATGCCGCGCTGCTGAAGCGGATCGAGTCGACCATCGGCGACAGTGATCAACCACCCAGCATCGGCGACATTGCAAAAGTGTTGGCGACTCCACTGCGCGTGCTCGATGGCTTCATTGCGAAAATGACCAAGCTCGGGCTGTTGGTGCGCGTTGGCGACAATCGCGTGTTGTTGTCGCGGCACGTCGATTCGCTATCCGCAGTCGCGCAAGCGTTGTTTGCGTCGCAACCGGATGGATTTTCCACGCGGGAGTTCCGCGACGCGGCGCATATCGGCCGTAACCTCGCGGTCGACGTGCTGGAGCACTTCGACCACTGTGGTTACACGCGGCGCTACGGGGATTTGCGTCGCATCGTGGGCGCGGCGTCGGTGCTGCGACGCCAGTGACGATGCGATGTTCCGCCGCATTGCTCGTCTGCCTGTGTCTTCCCGGTGGCATCCTCGGCGCCGTTGCTCCAGATGCCAATCACACATCGATGAACGTCATCATCCTCGTCATCGACGATGTCCGCTGGGATTCGATCGGTGCCGCGGGCAACCCGGTTGTTGCGACCCCACGCATCGATCAGCTCGCACGGGAGGGCATCCGGTTCAGCGAGGCACGCGTGACGACTTCCGTGTGCATGGTCAGCCGCGCGACGCTGCTGACCGGACAGTACATGTCCCGCCACGGCATCGCGGCGTTCGGAATGCCGCTCACGCCCGACGCGTTCGCGAACACCTATCCCGCTCTCCTTCGGCGCGCCGGTTACTGGACCGGGCACGTCGGCAAGTACGACATCGGCGCGCCCCGTGCTTCGGACTACGATTTTCTGCGCCCGTACGCCGGGAGCCACTGGATCGTGGACGGCAGCGATCGGGTGCACGTGACGCAGCGCAACGCCCGCGATTCGATCGAATTCCTCCGCACGCGTCCACCGGGGCGCCCCTTCGTGCTATCGGTGGGTTTTTTCGCGGCGCACGCGCAGGACGACGCGCTGGATCAGTACCTGCCGCAGGACTGGAGCGCGCAGGCGTACGCCGGCGTGACGATCCCTCCCCCGTTGCGCGGAGATCCGAAATACCGGAAGGCACTGCCGCCGTTTCTCGCAAGCGAGGCCAACGAGGGGCGCATCCGGTACCACAAACGATTCGACACGCCCGCGAACTACCAGGCATTCATGGCCCGGTATTATCGTTTGATCACCGAAGTGGACGCCGCCATTGGCGAGTTGCTGGACGAGCTCCAACTGGAGGGCGTTCTCGACAACACGCTGATCGTGTTCACCAGCGACAACGGCTATTTCCAGGCCGATCGCGGACTCGCAGACAAGTGGTATCCGTACGAGGAATCGGTTCGCGTTCCATTGATCGTGCGCGACCCGCGGCTACCGATCGCGCGACGCGGCATCACGCGCGACGAGCTGGTGCTGAACCTCGACGTCGCGCCGACGATCGTCGCGGCTGCCGGAGTCGCAGTACCGGACGTCATGCAAGGTCGCGATCTCAGTCCGCTCTACCTTCAGCCCCGGGTGCCACCGTGGCGCGACGAGTTCTTCTATGAACACCCGACCATCACGAGCAAGGACCGCATCCCGTCGTCACGGGGCGTGATTCGGCGCGATTGGAAGTTCATCGACTGGCCCGAGTTCGACTACCAGCAACTGTTCGACTTGAAGCGCGATCCCGCAGAGATCCACAACCTGATCGGCGGCCGCACTCATGTGCGCCAATTGCAGACGATGCGCCAGAAGCTCGACGTGTGGCGTCAACGCGGCCGGTGAGATC
>CAYUMA010000358.1:0-2156 GCA_964445675.1 uncultured Pseudomonadales bacterium
TGCCGCAGACGACCTTTATCCATGGCTATCTGGCCGCTAGCTACGGCCACCTCGGTGAGACGAGCGCGGCCCGCGAAGTACTCGCGCGGTTCCGCGAGCGCACCTCCGTTGACCTGCACGATTGGGCGGCGTCGTTGGTGAGTCCCGTTCAAAAGCTTGTTATGGACGGCATCGCCCTTTCGGAGGGGAAGAGCCCGGCCGATAGGCCGGTGATCGATTGAGTGAAATCCAGATGACCTGTACAAGCTGCGGCCATACCAATCCGTAACGCGCGAAGTTCTGCCTCGAGTGCGGCACGGCGCTGCACGCGCATTGCACGAAGTGCGCCACCGAATTGCCGTCGGGCGCGAAGTTCTGCCTGGAGTGCGGCACTGCCGTCGGCGGTGTCGCGTTCACAGCCGTTACCGCGCCGGCAACCGAGCGGTCGCCGGCTTCCTATACCCCGAAACACCTCGCCGACAAGATCCTGCAGTAGCGCTCCGCGATCGAAGGCGAACGCAAGCAGATCACCGTGCTGTTCGCCGACGTGAAGGGATCGATGGAGCTCGCGGAACAACTCGACCCCGAGGAATGGCACAAAATCCTCAAACGTTTCTTCGAGATATTGACGGAAGGCGTGCATCGCTTCGAAGGCACGGTGAACCAATACACCGGCGACGGCATCATGGCGCTGTTCGGCGCCCCGATCGCGCATGAAGATCACGCCCAACGGGCATGTTATGCCGCGCTGCATCTGCGCGAAGAGATCGCGCGTATGCAACCGAAGTGAAACGCGAACGATGCGCGACTATCGTTCACCTTTGCAAAATCGATTGCATCGCGATCGATACCCCCGGGGCTGGACATACGGCGCAGCTGATGCGCACGCCCGGATCGGTCACGGTAGGCGGACACGCCACGGTCATCACGACCGCGCCGGTCCGCGCAGGCGCCGCCTACATCCGCGATGCGGCCGGACTGAACTGGAACGCCGTGGGCCACTCGCCCGGCAGGTCGACGAGCATGCCCCCTTGTTGGGCCGTCAGCACCAGTTGCAGCGCCGTGCGCAGAATCCTGAGCTGCCCATCGGCGTCGCCGGGTGCGCCGAACGCATTGCCCATCGGGTGATTGACGAAGACGCTGCGCGGCGGCTTCACCTGCGCCGTCAGATCGCGCCCCGTGGAAACGCACACGGTCGCGACTCCCTGCGCTTCGACGACGCGACATACCAGACCCACGGTCTGGTGGTCGAGCGGTCAGGCGGGTGCCGCGATCAGTATGTCGACGCGATCCTTGCGCAGTTCCGCGGCGAACGCCGGCGCTGATTCGGCGATGAGCTTGCTGCGGTTGTACGTGCGGCCCATGAAACCGCTCCAGAAACGCGGCGCAATCGCGCCGATCTCACCGGCGCGCTCAAGTTCGCGCAGCCGGTCAATCGGGAACTGGCAATTGATGTCGCGGTCGGCGTCGCGATGATCGTAGTAGGCGTCGTGAATCTTAAAATCGGTCGATACGACGTTGCGATCGATGGCGTCCACGCGATGATCGTTGCGCGCCATCGGATCGAACGCCGGCATGCTGCACTGAGAGATCCCGCCCGACGTCAGCAGCGTCACCTTGCACACCGTCAGCGCTTTGTCGAGCCGATGCAGCGGCGCATCGTCGTTGATCGACCATTGATACGGTGGATGTCCTTGCGCCCCATAGTGTGCGTTTAGTGCGTCGACGTAGCGGATGGGTTCCATGTCGGTGTCCTCCAAGAGTAAAGCGAGTCTACGCGCGGATGACGTTCTGCGCGAAGTGATACGAACCCGTTTGCCAATGGTTCGCTGAAACTCCTCAACGTCGGGGCTGACGCAAGCCCTCTTCTGCAGAACGCGTCAACGTGCGTGTCGATGACAACCACGCTAGGCTGGTCGTGTTCGACGCGATCATCGGAGGGGCGGTGCGACAGGACCTCAGCGAGCCGCAACGGCAGCGGCATCTCGCCGAAGTTGCCGAGCAGGGCTACACGATCGTGCCCGATGCGATCGAACCTGAACTCGTGGATGCGTTGAATGCCGCGCTATTCGACCTCGAACGGCGTGACCACATCGCGCCGGGGAACAACACGTGCGAAGGGCACCACACCGAGGATAGTAGCGGACATGACGTTCGTGCCGACGTGGGCGGGGTTT
>CAYUMA010000359.1:0-7123 GCA_964445675.1 uncultured Pseudomonadales bacterium
ATCGCCATCGCCAACAAGCCGATCGCCAACTCGGACACTGCAAATATCTTCATTGCCATCCTCTCGTCGAGCGTTCTGCAGCTATTGGAAGTTCAATCGATCGGCCACAGCATCGGCTGCGCGAGCGTAATCGGTTCGGGCGCAACGGGAGTGGGTGCGCGTACGACCGTGTCGACGCCGCGCCACCACGGATCGACCGCTTCCGCGTGCGCCGGCTCGACACTCCCTCCGAGCCGCGGCATCAACAGATGCGTTCCTGCCGTTGGGCCCAGCGCGAGCAATTCCTCGGCCGGCTGATCCCACGCATGCATTGCGAGGCAGAACGTTCCCCAGTGAACCGGCAGCAGCGCGCCGCCACCGAGCATCGCGAGCGCGTCGAGTGCGTTCTTCGGGCCGAGGTTAAAGTCGCCCCACGCGGGGTGATGCGCGCCGACCTCGAGCATCACGAGATCGAACGGACCCAGCCGCTCGCGGATGGCTCGATATTCGGTCGTGAGGCCGGTGTCGCCGCTGAAAAAAACGCCGTGCTGCTGCGTGCGGATCACGAGCGACGACCACAACGTCGTGTTGCCGCTTCGCGGTCCGCGCCCGGAAAAATGCTGCGCCGGCGCGGCCGACACCGTGAGTCCGGTATTCGGCAAGGTGTGCGATTCCCACCAGTCGAGTTCGACGATGCGTTCATGTGCCACGCCCCACGCCTGCAGGTGCGCGCCGACGCCGAGCGATGTCCCGAACGGCACGTCGTACTTTGATAGTTCGCGGATCGTCGGGTAGTCGAGGTGGTCGTAATGGTCGTGCGACACGATCACGAGGTCGATCGGCGGCAGCGCGTTCAGCGCAACCGGCACCGGCTGAAACCGTTTGGGGCCGGCGAGCCGCGACGGCGACGCACGCGGTCCCCACACCGGATCCGTTAGCACGCGATAGCCGTCGATCTCGATCAGCAGCGTCGAATGTCCGAGCCACGTCACGCGCAGACCACTCTGCGGTGGTCTGGCCCACGCGGCGCGCGGATCCACCGACGGCAATGGGCCACGTGGCACGCGGCGCTCGCCGCCGTACAGAAAATCAGCGAGCGACGGCATCGTCGCCTTCGGATCCCGCAGACCCGGCGCTACGGGATGGACGTTCTTGAACCGATCGCCGCCCCACAGCGGCGACGCCTTGATGCGCTCGAGCCGCGCGCCATTCGGTTTTTTGCCAAGCGACTTCATTCAGGCAACCAGCCGCTTCACCGTCCTTGAAGGACGCGACCCCGATAGTTCGTAGTTCGCCTGCAGATTCATCCAGAACTCGGGTGACGTACCGAAGGCCTGCGACAACAGCCAGGCCGTATCCGGGGTGATGCCTCGCTTCCCCCGCACCAGTTCATTGATCCGCTGAATCGGGACGCCGAGGTGTTCTGCAAGGCCCTTCTGCGTCTGACCTAGAGGGTCGAGGAACTCGCGCAGCAGGACCTCTCCGGGATGAGTCGTAGTTCGGTTTTCTGGAAGCATGCTGTTCGCCTAGTGATAGTCGATGATCTGGACGTCGAACGCCTCGCCGGCCTTCCACCGGAAGATGATTCGCCACTGGTCATTGACCCGAATGCTGTGAAAGCCCTTCAAATCCGTCCGCAGGGCTTCGAGGCGATTGCTTGGTGGACTCCGCAAATCTTCCAGCTGTCTCGCCGCCTGGATCATGTCCAGCTTTCGCAATGCGACGTTCACAATGTCCGGTGGTAGTCGGCGCGCTCGATTGGACTTTCGGCCGTGATAAATGTCCTCCGTACGCCGGTCGCCAAAGGATGCAATCATTCAGCGACACTAGCCGATACATGGACCCCATGCAACGCCGACAGTTCCCTGAGTGCCTATCTCGCGCCGCTATGCGGGATTCCGTTATGTCACCCACCCAACGATGCTGATAGCTTTCAGCGGTTACGGGTTCTTACGGAGGTCCCACGCGATGATCAGTTACAGCACGTTGGGCACACGCGACATGCAGCGGTCGATCCGCTTCTACGATCCCGTGTTCGCCGCGCTCGGCGGGGCGCGGACGACGACGAGCGAGACGTGGACCGGTTACGGGCGCAAAGGCGATCGCGCGTTGTTTTTTCTGACGCGGCCGTTCAATGGCGAGCCGGCAACATCCGGCAACGGCGTGATGCTGGCGGTGTTGGCGCCGGATCGAACGGCGGTAGCTACGTTCCACGCAGCGGCGCTCGCGAACGGGGGCAGTTGTGAAGGTCCGCCGGGCGTGCGCGAGGGCATGGATCCGGTGTTTTATGCGGCGTACGTGCGCGATCCGGACGGCAACAAACTCTGTGCCTACGTGCGCAAATGAGCGTGGTGCACCGTCACCTGAAGATGATCGGCAACGTCCGGAAGCCGTAGAGCAAACGGCCCGGCAAACGCTGCCCGCGCTGCGCGCCGCGCGCAATCGATTCGAATCGGCTGACCAGCGCGCCCATCGCGGCCTTGGCTTCCATCCGCGCGAGCGGTGCGCCAATGCACGTGTGGACACCGTGACCGAACGCGACGTGGCGCTGGCGTTCGCGCGCCAGCTCGAAGTTCGCCGGATCCGACCATTTTGCGGGATCACGATTGGCCGATGCGAGGTACACGATCACCCCTTCGCCGGCTTTGATCGCCTCACCGCTGACGACGACGTCCGTCGTCGCGCGACGGAAGACCATCTGCGCCGGTGAATCGATCCGCAGTGCTTCTTCGATTGCGCCGTCGAGCAGGCTCGGATCCCGGCGCAGATCGCTCCATTGCTGCGGCGTTTCGGCTAAACGATCCAGCAGATTGCCGAGCAGGTTCGTCGTCGTTTCGTTGCCGGCAATCATCAGCAGTGCGCAAAACCCGACCACCTGATCGTCGGATAACGTTTCCGTTGAGTCGCGCACCGCGGTCAGCGCGCTGATCAGGTCGGTGCCCGGTGCGCGCCGACGCTCGACCGCAACTTCGGCGAAATACGCGCGCAGTTCGAGCAGCAGCTCGAGGCGATCGGCGTCGAATGGATTGTCCTGGATGCCGATGACCGCGTTCGACCAGCGCTTGAAGTCGGCGGCGCGCTCGTTCGGCACGCCCATCATGCCGGCGATCACCGCGACCGGCAGCGGTGTCGTCATGCGTTCGACGATGTCGATCTCGTGCCCCTTCGGAATTTCGGCAGCGAGATCGTTCGCGAGCCGTTCGATGGCGGGTCGCATCGCGTCGATCGCCGCCGGCGTAAACGCTTTTGCGAGCAGACCGCGCAACACGGAGTGGCGCGGTGGGTCGTCGCTGAGGAGTGGAAAGCCGATGCCGGCGCGGTCGCCGCCCATCGCGGATGACGAAAAGCGCCCGTGGTCGAGCAATATTGCGCGCACGTCGTCGAACCGGTTCGCGACCCAGAATCCCGCCGCATCTTTACGCAGCGGCGCATCCGCGTGCAGCTGTGCGATGAAGGTGTCCTTGCCGGACTGCATGATGCCGCTGCGCAAATCGATCGGTTCGTTGGTCATGGGTTGCTCGGGTCGGAGTCCGAATTGCCAATGTATCGTCGCGAACGGCTGCGACACGACCCCGTTCGGGTTGATCCACGGAATCCCCGGATGCGCAATGCCGTACGCCGCACCGTCCAACGGATAGTCTTCGTTGCGGATCCCGCACCCATCACAGTCAATACAGCGACACCACGCGATCGTCGACGAACGTATACCGAGGCTGTTTGTACCAGCCATAGAGGAACGACCAGCGCGGCTCCTTGTGGACTTTCGAGTCGTAGACTGCAAGCTGCCCGGTCTTCGCGTTCATCCAGAAGTCGAGGTCGTACAACTTCTTCGGTTCGCCGAGGACGTGGAAGTCGGTGCACGCGAAGTAGGTATCGCCGTCGATCTGCCGCACAGGGTCGTGGATCTTCACGAACTTCAACGCGAGCGTCTCGCCGGTTTTGTCATCGCGCAAGTGAAACACGCCGTCGGCGTCCACCTGCTGCGCGATGTAGGTCAGCATCGTGCTCTTGATGTCTTCTACGTAGAACTGTTGCGGTGCGGCCGCCGAAGCCGTCGCGGTATCCGCAGTGTCGATGGATGCATCCGCCGCGACGGCAATCAGCGGGCTAAGCAAAAACAGCGCGGCGGTGGTCGTCACGCCGCGCACTTCGTACCACACGTTCGCCTGGGGTTATTGTGCGGCCGGTTTGGAATCGGCATCCGCCGCAGCTTCAGCATCCGGCTGCTTTTCTTCGGTTGCTGCGACGTCTTTGGAGGGGGCCTCGGCGCCGGCGTGCTCCTTCGATTTTGCAGCGGTGCCGCCATGTTCTTTTGCGGGCGCTGCTGAGCCGCCATGTTCTTTCGCGGGGGCCGCGTCGCCGCCATGTTCGGCAGCAAAGGCGAACAACGGCAGACTGAGCAGCACAATTGCGACGAGTTTCATTGGGTTTCTCCGGTTGGTGGTGCACGCACGTTACTACGTACTCTGCGCGCGTCGCTAGCCCGGATAATTCACGAACGTAGATAAAGCAAAGGCCTTAATCATGGTAGAAAGCTGTTGCGACACAGTACTTCTACTAATCAAAAGGCCTTTGCATGAGCGACGTTAGCACGACCCAGGGTGTTCTGTTTACTGGGTTGTTTGACAAGGTGCTGAGGGTTGAATTTGATCAAGCACGATCGAGCACGGATGGCGGTGCGATCCTGCTGAAGGCCTGCGATGAGCGCTTGGGTCTGAGTACGGCGATGGCGGCCTGCCTGGTAGACGGACGGCAGGCTGGGAAGATCAATCACACGCTGACGGAACTGTTTCGGCAACGTCTGTTCGGGATCGCGTGTGGCTATCCTGATGGCAATGATGCGGCGCGTTTGGCGAACGATCCAGTGCACAAGCTGATGCTGGATCGTGATCCGCTGTCGGGGCAGGTGTTGGCGTCACAGCCGACGTTGTCGCGGTTCGAGAATGCCGCGGGGCCGAAGGATTTGTTGCGCATGGGTGACAGCTTGGCCAAGACGGTAATCGAGCGACACCGCCGGCGCCTGGGGCGCCAGGTCAAACGCATCACGCTCGATCTGGATCCGACGGATGATCCGACCCATGGCAGTCAGCAACTGGCCTTCTTCAATCGCTACTACGACAGTTGGTGTTATCTGCCGGTGGCTGGCTTCATGCGTTTCAACGATGAAGCCGAGCAGTACCTGTTCTGTTGTGTGTTGCGCCCGGGCAACGCACCGGCCGGACAGGGCGCGATCGGGATCCTGAAGCGGGTCTTCAAGAAACTCCGCAGCGCGTTCCCCCGAGTGCGTCTGCGGGTGCGTCTGGATGGCGGCTTTGCTGATGGCAAGTTGTTCGACTTCCTGGAATCCGAGCACGTCGACTATGTCGTCGCCATGGCCAAAAACACGGTGTTGGCGGCGTTCGCCGAACCGCTGATGGCAACCGTCCGTGCACGCACGGACGCAGCGACGACCCATGACTATGGCGAATGCAGTTACGCGGCGCACATATGGTCACGTGCACGCCGGGTCATCATCAAGGCGGAGGTGGTATGCCATCCTGGGCGGGACCCGAAGGATAACGCACGCTTCGTGGTGACCAACCTGCGTCACGGCCCGCAGCGACTGTATGAAGAAATCTACTGCGCGCGGGGTGACATCGAAAACCGCATCAAGGAACTGCACCATGGTCTGGAGATTGACCGCACCAGTTGTACGCGCTTCTGGGCCAACCAGTTCCGGGTGCTGATCACGGCGGCCGCTTATGTGCTGTTCCAGGAACTGCGATGGGCCGCCCGGCGGACCTCGTTCGCACGTGCACAGGTCAACACGTTGCGTGAGCGGCTGCTGAAAATGGCGGTGTGGGTGGAGCGCTCGGTGCGGCGCATCGTGTTCCATCTGCCCACTACCGCACCTGATCGCAACGATTGGCGACGGATCGCCCGCGCCGTCGGCGCGATCCCCACCTGACCGGCGCTGCGCACCCCGAATAAGGACGCCGACCACGCTCGGCGCGGCGACCTTCGCCTCGCCGGGCCAAAAGTCACACGCGATGTCCGCAACGACCCACAAGAAACCCAACAACAGCACTACGCCGCGGCAAAACGACGCTCGGCGTGCTGCTCAACGTCCACTCCGCGCCAAAACTCCACACCACAGGCGCCTTCATGAATAATGCGGGCTAGATGGCTATGGGTGCCACGCACAAATGCGCCCCACCAGAAACCAAGCCGAATTGATTCCAACTCGGAGAGATCTTCACGCTTCATCGCCTTGTGATATGCCTCCGCTAGGTAGCCGTCATTAGCGATGGTCAGCAAGCATTGTTCCATCTCGGAAGCTACTGAAGCGGTTGCCTGCGCGTGGGTCGCTTTAGTGTTCTGTCTGGTTTGAGAAGCCAGGTAGAGCAAAGTAATGACAACGGCTACAGCGCCGACGATTTCGCCGATTGCTCCAATTGCCTCCCAGTTCATGATGACAATTCCGTGTCGCCTAACAGCCAGCATCAGCCGCGCGCCAGACAGGCGACAAATTTGCGTATGCAAATTTGATGACTGGCTGGGGCGTCGGCTGCATGCAGTGGTTAGGCGTCACCGCGACTGAGCAACAGGTGTGAGCAGGTAGACCTTGGCCTTTTTTGCCGCTGCCTGGATCTGACCCGACTTGAGCAGGTCCCGGACATCATCAAGCTTGCAGGCATCTTCTACTGACAGATATGGCGCCCACTCGTCCTCGGACTCGATCAATTGCACGTCCACTTCTGCAACGTACTTGCCCTCGTGAATGTACTTCGTGCGCTTCTTCATTTGCGCCGCTCCATAAAATCTTCGCTCCAACGCGCCGAATCGGGTCGATATGCCGTTACGAGGACCGCCGGCCGCTCCGCGCCTTTGGGAATCCCCCACACGACATGGATCGGATTGCGGTCATGATCCCGCTGCAACACGAGCACAGACGGACCCTTACCGAAGCCCGGATAGTCTTCTACAGCTTTGGCATCCGCAAGGCCATCTAAGACGTCTCGCACCCGGATCTGGTCCTCCGCCAGCTCGTCGTATCCGTGGTCCGATACACGGACATCTCCAGCACTAACGAGTTGGCGAACTCTCTCCAAGGTGTCGATCGTCATCTCCTTCAGATGCCGCGCGGCCGGCAGTGACGCCTAAC
>CAYUMA010000360.1:0-2833 GCA_964445675.1 uncultured Pseudomonadales bacterium
CGCAGCATCACGTTGATGCGAGCCGCGCTCATCGCACAGGACAACGGTGTTTTCCCCGTATTCCACGCCGCGATGTGGCGCGCGATGTGGATGGCAGCCGCCAACCTCGCCGACCCCACCGTCATCGCCGACACGCTGACGCGCGCAGGACTCGACGCGGCCACCATCATGCGCGGAACCACAGACGACGCCGTCAAGGCGCGGCTCAAGCTCAATTGCGACGAGGCGCTCGCGCGCGGTGCATTCGGGATGCCGACGTTCTTCGTCGACGGTGAGATGTTCTTCGGCAACGATCGCCTCGATTTCGTCGACGAAGCCCTCGCGCGTAACTGAACGTCAAGTCGCGAACGGCGCGGTTCGACCCAACGTGCGGCATGGCGATGTCGTTGCGGCGAGCAACTCGAAGTCCGGCGTTGGGCGCGCCATTATCGGTTCGGCCGCAAACGCGCGCTCCAACGCGTGTGCGCGGGCAAGTAGCGCGCGGTCCTCGTACATCGCGCCGATCACCTGAATGCCGAACGGCGTGCCGGTCTCGTCGAGTCCACACGGCAACGCGACGACCGGATGACCGACAACGGTGATCGATGACGTCAACGCGAGCCACGCCATGTAGTTGTCGACCCGCGCCCCGTCGATCGTGCGCGGATTCAAATCGGTCCACGGAAACGGGGTCACGCTGACGCCCGG
Source organism: uncultured Pseudomonadales bacterium (assembly GCA_964445675.1). Classification (GTDB taxonomy): domain Bacteria; phylum Pseudomonadota; class Gammaproteobacteria; order Pseudomonadales; family Azotimanducaceae; genus DATJGR01. The sequence goes on from CAYUMA010000360.1 coordinate 688, forward strand.
ACAGATCACGATGTCGTAGTCGTCGTAGATCGCCGCAAACGCCTGGTACAACTCCATCTGCGTGCGGCGTGCCGCTGCTATATCTTCCATCGGCGTCTTCAAAGCGGCGCCGTAGGTCGCGCGTATGTTCGGGTTGAAGCCCGCGTCCCACGATTTCGCTTCGCGCGCGTATTGCGCAACAAACAGGTCCTGCCGCAGGCGCCAATCGACATCCGGCGCGCGACGCAGATCGATCGGGTGCCAATCGCAACGTCCAACGAGCCGCTCGAGGCGCGCGACCCGATCGGCGAACGTGCGCCGTATCGACTGCGAGACCAGTACGCCGCCGAGATCGGCCGTCACCGCGACGCGCAGCGCTCCCAAATCGATCGGATCGAGCGTCGCGAGCGCCGCCGCTTCGAGCGGGAACGCCATCGGATCGCGCCGCGTCGCCGCCGAGCGTTGCGCGATCACCGACAACAGCAGCGCCGCATCCGCGACGGTACGCGCGAGCGGACCCTGCACGCTGTAGTTCGTCTGCGTGATCGTGCGGCGTTCGTTCGGCACGACACCCGGCGTCGCGCGATAGCCGACGACGCCGCTATAACACGCGGGAATGCGCAAGCTGCCGCCGTGATCCGAACCGGTCGCGAGCGGCGCCATCGACGTTGCGACCGCAACCGCGGAACCGCCAGACGAACCGCCGCAGGTGCGCATGACATCGAACGGGTTGCCGGTGGCGCCGAACAATCGATTGACCGTGTTCGCGCCGATGCTGAATTCCGGGACATTCGTCTTGCCGATGACGATGCCGCCGGCTTGCCGGATCCGCGCGACAATGCCGGAGTCGACGGTCGGGGTGTGATGCTCGAACGCACGGCTGCCGTATGTCGTGCGAATGCCGGCGGTGTCCTGGATGTCTTTGATCGCGACCGGCAGTCCGTGCAACGGCCCGAGCGGATCGCCGCGCAGTACCGCCGCTTCCGCGTCGCGCGCGTCGCGGCGCGCTTGCGCGTCGGCTCTGACGACCATTGCGTTGACCGCAGGATCGATGCGCTCGATCTGCGCGATACACGAGTCGACGAGTTCGACCGGCGACAGCTCGCGTGCGCCGATCAGCCGTCGCGCTTCCACCGCCGTGAGTTCTGCCGGAATCATTGCCATGACACTGTGGAATAGACAATGCGATCATCGCCGACGCGCCACACGAAAGGAAACGCACATATGGGCAAGACGGTCGTTCTCAGCGGCGGCGCAACCGGCATCGGCGCCGCGGCAGTGACCCGACTGCTTGCCGCCGGTAGCCGCGTCTATGTCCTCGATGTCGCCGCACCGGCGGGGCCGTGCACTCAATACATTCATTGCGACCTCGGCAACGAAGCGTCCATCGATGGCGCAATCGCTACGCTTCCCGAGCGACTCGACGCACTCGTCAACGTCGCCGGAATCGCCGGACCGGAGCCCGCCCAGGCGGTGGTCGCGGTCAACTTTCTCGGCTTGCGCCACCTGACGGAATCGTTGGTGCCGCGCATCACCGCCGGCGGCAGCATCGTCAACGTCGCGTCGTCGGCCGGGCGGGACTGGCAGAAGTGCGCGGAAGTCGTCGCCGGCCTGCTCGACACCGAGGATTTCACCTCGGGACTGAACTGGCTGCAGGCGCACGCCGCCGATTTCACCGAGAACCCTTACAAATTTTCCAAACAATGCGCGGCGGCCTACACCTATCGCGCGGCCGGGCTCGCGGCTGCCCACGGCGTCCGCGTCAACTGTGTCAATCCGGGCGCGGTCGAGACGCAGCTGACGCCGGCATTCCGGGAACTGATCGGCCCGGCGAAATACGACTGGGGCGTGCGCCAGATCGGCCGCCACGGTACGCCGGACGATATAGCCGAGGTCATCGAGTTCCTCGCGATCGGCAACTGCCGTTGGCTCAACGGCGTCGAAATCGTCGTTGACGGCGGCTACATCGCAGGCATCGTCGGCGGCTGGATCAAGCCGGACGATGCGCCGGTTTCAGCGGCTCCATAAGCGCAGCGCGAGTTCGAGCGCATCGACCTCGACGCCACGCCGGACGAAGTAACCGCAGACGTTCGTGATGTCGCGCAGGAAGAGCCCCCACGGATCGTCGACGTCGTCGATGCGCAGCGCCTGCGGCAGATCGATCAGG
>CAYUMA010000361.1:0-8142 GCA_964445675.1 uncultured Pseudomonadales bacterium
GGCACTGCGCGACTACAGCGGCGGCTCCACCGACTACGGTCAGGCGTTCGTCGACTTCAAGAAAAATTGTCTCGACGACGTCGACAACCGCACGACGATCATCATCCTCGGCGATGCCCGCAACAATTACGGCGATCCGCGAGCAGAGATCCTCAAAGAAATGTACGACCGCTGCAAACGGCTGATCTGGCTCAATCCGGAATCGCGCAATAGCTGGACTGTCGGCGACGCAGAAATGCGCCGCTATTCCGCGTATTGCCACCAGGTCGAGGAATGCAACAGCCTCATGCATTTGGAGCGGATAGTCGGTAACCTGCTGCGCACGGTTCAGTAATCGAAAACCCCGGCATGAGCGAAGTCATCACCGATTCGGGCGATTCCTTCACGCGCACCGCCGGGCGGCAGTTGATCCTCCTCGCCCTGCTCGGCTTCCTCGCGTTCATCGCGCTGGCGCTGCTATTGGGCTGGTTGTCGAAGTTGACAAGCGGCGGCGACGCGCTCGCCGAAGCCGTGGATCCCGTCACCGGCACAATCACCCTTGCGGCGAACGGCGAACCGCCGCAACTCGACAGCACGCGCGCAACGGATCAGGTCAGCGGCTTCGTGCTCGGGCACGTGATGGAGAGCCTGTTGCGCCGCGGTCCCGGCACGAAGCTGTTGCCCGGCGTCGCAGAGCGTTGGGAGATCAACGACACGGGTGCCACGTTCTGGCTGCGCGACACGGCGCGCTGGAGCGATGGGCAACCGGTCACCGCGCACGACTTCGTATTCGCGTGGCGCAAGGTCGTCGACCCAGCCACTGCATCGGAGTACGCGTTTTTCCTGTACCCGCTGAAGAATGCTGAACGTATCAACAGCGGCGAACTACCGATCGAGTCGCTCGGTGTCCGCGCGGTCGACGACCACACGCTCGTCATCGACTTCGAACGCCCGACGCCATATTTCGACAAGCTCGTCGTCTACGGCACGTACGGGCCCGTGCGCCAGGACTTCTACGAATCGCGCAGCGGCAGGTACGGCGCCGACACGGACGCGCTGTTGTACAACGGACCATTCCGCATCACGACGTGGGTTCACGGCGCGCATCTGCGGTTGGAAAGGAACCCATCTTACTGGGATGCCGATCGCATCAAGCTCAACGTCATCGACATCCCGTACTTCACGAACGATCCCAACGCGGTATTGAATCTGTACAAGGACGGCAAGATCGCGACTGCGGGGTTGGTGGCCGAAACACTCGACAACGCGCTCGAGTACGACTGGCCGATCAACCGTTTCAACGACGGCAGCGTCTTCTACATGGAGTTCAACTTCCGGCCCGGGCGCGTGACCGCGAATACAAACCTGCGCAAGGCGTTGCAGCTCGTCTCCGACTCCGGCGAACTCGTCAACAAAGTGATGAAGCTGCCCGGCAATCAGCCGGGTGTATCGCTGTTTCCGGCCTGGTTGCCGGGCGTCAACGGTTTGTTTCGCGTGGAGTATCCGCCGGAACCGCCGCGTGTCGATGTCGCGCAGGCGCGCCGCTACCTCGCGCTTGCCAAGCAGGAACTCGGCGTCGATGTACTGCCGCCGCTGGTGCTGCTGACCGGCGATGATTCGACATCGAATACCCAGGCCGAGTATTTCCAGAACGTCTTCAAACGTACGCTCGACATCGACGTCAAGATCGACAAGCAGATATTCAAACAGCGTCTCGCAAAGATGACGGCCGGTGAGTTCGACATGGTCGCGGCCGGCTGGGGTCCCGACTACGACGACCCGCTGACGTTCGGCGATCTGTTCTCATCGTGGAACAAGAACAATCGCGGCATGTACTCGAATCCGGAGCTCGATCGCCTCGTTCGTATCGCGCAGAGTTCGCTCGATCCCAAAACGCGGATGGACGCGTTCGGCGGGATCCAGAAGATTCTGCACGACGACGTCGTGATCACGCCGAACTACGAACGCGGCGTCGTCTACGTGCGCGATGCGCGTCTCAAAGGAATCGTGCGCCGGGTCGTCGGCGCCGATCCCGACTACACCGGCGCGTATATCGAGGGGAGTCGATGATCCGCACAGTCGGCCGAGCGCGCTAGAGCGATGCTGCGCTACTCGATCAAGCGGCTGTTGCAAGGCGTCATCACGGTCTGGTTCATCGCGACGGCGACGTTCATCGCGATGCACGCGGTACCCGGCGACCCGTTGATCAACGACAAGGCCGTGACTGCGCAGATTCGCAAGAACCTCGAGATCAAATACGGCCTCGACAAACCCGTCGTCGAGCAGTACCTGGTTTATATGGGAAACATGCTGCGCGGCGACTTCGGCATCTCGTTCACACAGCAGAATCGCAGCGTCAACGACATCATCGTCAAACACTTCCCGGTGTCGGCGACGCTTGGGATTCTCGCGATCGTGTTCGCCGCGTTCGGTGGCGTGCTGTGGGGCGCATTGACCGCGATCTACCGCAATCGGTTGCCCGACATCGTCATCATGTTCCTCGTGATCCTCGGTATCTCGATTCCGAGCTTCGTATTCGCAGCACTCGGGCAACTGACGCTCGTGAACATCAACGCGCTGTTCGGCCGCACGCTGCTGCCGGTCGCGGGTTGGGGCACCGTGTTGCACATGATCGTGCCGTCGATGGTCCTCGGCCTCGGCACGATGGCTTTCCTGACGCGGCTGATGCGCTCGTCGATGCTCGAGATTGTGAACGCCGACTACGTGCGCACTGCCCGCTCCAAGGGCCTGCCGATGACGCGGATTTTCCTGAAGCACGAGTTGCGTAACGCGATTCTGCCGGTGATCACTGTGCTCGGCCCCGCGATCGCCGGCATCACCACCGGCGGTTTTGTCGTTGAACTCGTGTTCGCGATTCCGGGCCTCGGGCGCTACTTCGTGCAGGCCGTACAACAACTCGACTACACCGTGATCATGGGAACGACGGTGTTTTATGGGGCGTTCCTCGTCTTCATGGTCATCCTCGTGGACATCGTGTACGGCCTCGTCGACCCGCGCGTTCGGCTCGAGTAACCAAGGGCGAAGCGCCACCAATGAGCGAAGCCAGCATTTCCGCCAGTGCGTTCGAACCGGTCACCGCCGCACGGCAGCGGCATGAAATCTCGCGGCCGTCGTTGTCGTATTGGCAGGACGCGTGGCTGCGCCTGAAGCGCAATACACGTGCGCTGGTGTCGTTGTACATCATCGTCGCGCTGACGCTGTTCACGCTGCTGGGACCTGTGCTGTGGCGCGTCGATCCGGCGAGTCAGGACGTCGATCAGATCAGTCAGCCGCCGTTTGCGAATCGAACAGCCACGGTGGTTGAACCCTACCGACCCTGGACCGGCGTTGTCGCCAACCTCGACGGCGCCGACGCAACCGCGCCGATGGCGTTGCAACTCGCCGAGCCGGCAGATACGCAGTCGGTGCGGTTGACGTGGAACGCGATTCCACGCGCGGGCGGCTATCGTATCTATCGCAATATTTTCCCGCCGGCAACGCACCGCACCTTGGGGCTCCCGTTGGGCGAACAGTACGGCGCCGATCAGGTCAGCTTCGAGGATCGCCTCAATCTGGTACCCGTGCGCTACTACTACAGCGTCGTCGCGTTCGACGCCGACGGCAACGAACTGCCGGAAGCCGCACGTCTGCCCGTCGACGTGACGCGTGTCATCACCGCGGAACTCGCCGTCGAGCGGGGGCTCGTCGATCGCGACGCGAACTTGAAGGCCGGCGACACGGTGCGGCTCGCGTTACATCCGTTCGGCACCGACTATCTCGGACGCGATCTGCTCGCCCGTTTGATCCACGGCGCCCGGGTGTCGTTGTTCATCGGCATCGTCGCGCCGTTTTTCTACGTGCTGTTCGGGATTCTTTACGGCAGCGCCGCCGGATTCTTAGGCGGCACCGTCGATCAACTGCTGATGCGCTTCGCCGATTTCGTCATTGCGCTGCCGTTTCTGCTGTTCATGATCTTGTTCAAGATCGCATTCGGCATCGGACCCGGCGAGAGCGGCATCCTGCCACTGCTGGTCGCACTCGTACTGCTCAGTTGGCCCGGCACGGCGCGCCTCGTGCGCGGGCAGATCCTGCAGATCCGCGAGGAGGCCTACATCAGCGCATCGCGGCTGCTCGGCGCACAAACGAACTACCTGATCCTGCGCCACATGATTCCGAACACACTCGGCGTCATTCTGGTGACGCTGACGTTCGCGGTGCCAGGCGCGATATTCACCGAGGCGTTCCTGTCATTCATCGGCATGGGCGTCGCGCCGCCGACGCCGTCGTGGGGCAGCATGTCCAACGACGGCCTCAAGACGATGTTGACGCATCCGCACGAACTGATTTTCCCCGCGGCGTTCATCTCGATCACGGTGCTGGCGTTCAATCTGCTCGGCGACGGCCTGCGCGATGCGCTCGACGCCCGAATGCGGAGCCGCGAATGAGCGCTTGCGCTGCTCGATTCGCTCGAGGATCCCGCGAATGACGACGCCGCTGCTCGAAGTGGGCGATCTGCACGTCGAGTTCGACACGTACGGCGGCATCGTGCACGCGGTGCGCGGCGTCAGCTTCAACGTCGAACCCGGCGAAACGCTGGCGATCGTCGGTGAATCGGGTTGCGGCAAATCGGTGACGGTACAGAGCATCATGGGGTTGATCCCGATGCCACCCGGGCGCATCACCGCGGGCCACGCACGGCTGCACGGCCACGACATCCTGCGCAGCAAGTTGATCGACGGCGCCGACATCCGCGGCGCCGAGGTCGGCATGATCTTTCAGGATCCGATGACGTCGTTGAATCCAACGATGACGATCGGCGATCAGATCGCCGAGACATTGATCGTGCACCGCGGCTACAGCAAAAAGCAGGCGCACGACCGCGCGGTCGAATTGTTGACGGCGACGCGCATTCCCGACGCGGCCAAACGCGCGCGGCAGTACCCGTTCGAATTCTCCGGCGGCATGTTGCAACGCTCGATGATCGCAATCGCGATCGCGTGCGAGCCGAAGATTCTGATCGCGGACGAGCCGACCACCGCGCTCGACGTGACGATTCAGGCGCAGATTCTCGACCTGCTGAAAGATCTGCAACGCGAAACCGGCATGGCAATCATCCTGATCACGCACGACCTCGCCGTCGTCGCGCGGATGGCCGATCGCGTCAACGTGATGTATGCCGGTGAGATCGTCGAACGCGGCACCACCGACGATATCTTTTATCGTTCGGCGCACCCGTACACGCTCGGCCTGCGTGATGCGATGCCGTCCCACACGACAGATAAATCGCACCGCCTGCAGCCGATCGACGGCTCACCGCCCGATCTGTTCGCGCCGCCCGTCGGTTGTGGTTACTTCGCGCGCTGCCCGCACGCGATGCGGATCTGCCAGAGCAATCGCCCACCGCTGTTTGGCCTCGACGCCGGCCACGCGTCGCGGTGCTGGCTCCACCATGAAGACGCGAATCGCGGCGTCGAGCGGCTGCATGTGATGCCGCAGACATCGCGAGTGCTTCCATGACGGCGTTGATCAGCGCCGACAAGTTGACCAAACACTTCCGGATCGGCGGCAATCAGATTGTGCACGCGCTCGACGAGGTGACGCTTTCGATCGCCGAAAAAGAAATTGTCGGCCTGGTCGGCGAAAGCGGCTCCGGCAAGTCGACATTCGGCAAGGCGCTCGTCGGGCTGCACGACAAAACCAGCGGCACCGTCACCTATCGCGGCGAACGTTTGCCGCAGAAATACACACCGCTCGATTTCCAGCGCCACGCGCAACGTATGCAGATGATTTTTCAGGATCCGTATTCGTCGTTGAACCCGCGGATGACGGTCGGCGAGATCATCGGTGAAGGGTTACGACTCAACAGCAACAAAAGCGCCACCGAAGTCCGCGACAGCGTTGCGCAGTGGCTCACGCGCGTCGGCCTCGAACCGGACCACATGTCGCGTTACCCGCACGAATTTTCCGGCGGCCAGCGGCAACGCATCGGCATCGCGCGCGCGTTGATTCTGGAGCCGGAGTTCATCGTCTGCGACGAGCCGATCTCGGCGCTCGACGTGTCGGTGCAGGCGCAGGTCGTCAATCTGCTCGACGAACTGAAGGCATCGCTGGGCCTGACGCTGCTGTTCATTGCGCATGATCTGTCGATGGTGCGCTACGTATCCGACCGGATGGCCGTCATGTATCTCGGTTCACTCGTCGAAATCGGTCCCGCCGATCGCGTCTTCTTCGAGCCGCAGCACCCCTATACACAATTGTTGGTCGGCTCGAATCCCGAACCCGACCCGATGACCGAACGCAGCCGTGCGAGCACACAGATCACCGGCGAAATCCCGTCGCCGGTGAACATTCCACCGGGTTGCCGGTTCGCAGGCCGTTGTCCGCGCGTGATGGACGTGTGTCGCGTCGTCCGCCCGGAATTGAAGCCGTTGAAGACATCGCACGAAGAGCTACGCCTGGTCGCGTGTCACCTTGAAGGGTCAGAGTGACTTTCCGCCTCGGAAAGGCGCTCTGACCCGTTCCACTATCTACCGCCCCACTTCCATGTTCTGAGGGGTCGCAGTGCAGGGGTCAGAGTGCTTTTCCGCCGCGGAAAAGCACTCTGACCCCTGCCCACTTCCCCGCCATCCGCAACATCGACGGCTCCGTCGTGACACTTGCGAGTTCATCGATCCGAACCCAGCTCAACGCATGTGACTCGTCGCTGACGCGATAACGCTCGTTCCCAACGACGCGCAGCGCAAAACGCGCGTCGAAGTGCAAGTGCGCGGGGTCGCCGCGGCGCTCCGGAATCGGGTGAATGTCGATGTCGAACAACACGGTTGATACCGGCTCGACAGCGAGCCCCGATTCCTCCGCGGCCTCCCGACACGCGACGCGCAGCGGATCGTGGTCACCGTCGCTGTGACCCCCGAGCTGCAACCAGCGATTCAACTTGCGGTGATGCGTCAGCAACACATGCGTCGATGCCGCATTGACGACCCACGCCGATCCGGTGACGTGACCACGCCAGCAGTCGCGCTCGAAACAGCGTGGCTCGCTCGCGACGAACGCGGTGAAGCGCTCAACGGTGTCGGACTCATCGGAATACCGCTGCGAATAATCGGCCAGGCGTTTGAGCACATCGTCGCGCTGCATTTTTTTATGATCCGCGTTCATCCACCGCACACGAAGGAACAGCCATGCTAGCGATTATCGCCAAACTCAACGTCGTCCCCGGCAAAGGGTCCGACTTCGAAAAAGTCATGCTCGGACTCGTGAAAGACGTTCGCGCCAACGAATCGGGCAACAAGCTGTACACACTGACGAAAAAACGCGAATGGTGAGTACTTCGTGCTCGAGATCTACGATAACGACGCGGCGCTCGAGGCGCATCGCGGCAGCGCGCATTTCAAGGCCGCGGGACCCAAATTCGCGGGCTTAATGAATGGCCGGCCGGAGCTGCAGATGCTCACAGTCGTTGGATAACGGTCAGCGCACCCGCATCCGTGCCTTCGGCGCCCGCGAATCCACATCGAACAATGACGCCAGTTGATCGGTCATCGCACCGCCCAACTGCTCCGCGTCGGTGATCGTCACGGCACGATGGTAGTGGTGCGTCACGTCGTGGCCGATGCCGATCGCGATCAGCTCCACTGACGACTGGTTCTCGATGATGTCGATCGCGTACTTCAGATGTTGTTCGAGGTAGTTGCTCGGATTGACGAGCAGCGTCGAGTTATCGACGGGTAGTCCGTCGGAGATCACCATCAGGATCTTGCGCTGCTCCTGCCGCACCACGATGCGGTTGTGCGCCCACACCAACGCTTCGCCGTCGATGTTCTCCTTCAGCAATTCCTCGCGCATCATCAAACCGAGATTGCGCCGCGCCCGCCGCCATGGATCGTCGGCGGCTTTGTAGATGATGTGCCGCAGATCGTTCAAACGCCCCGGATTCGACGGTTTTCCCGCTGCGATCCAACGCTCGCGTGATTGACCGCCGCGCCACGCCCGCGTCGTGAAGCCGAGAATCTCGACCTTGACCGAGCAGCGCTCGAGCGTGCGGCCGAGAATGTCGGCGCACATCGCCGCGATCGGTGTGATGGGCCTCGGGCACGCGGGGCTCGTGGAGGCCATGGAGTTCGCGCACTCGGGGTTCCAGGTCACGGGGTTCGACATCGAGAC